>JASFPB010000199.1:0-4754 GCA_050116235.1 Chromatiales bacterium
GGGAGCCCGCCACACCGGCGGACCTCGAGATTCCGCTGGAGCGACTCGAGGCCGCCTGGAACGGCTTGCCGGATGCACAGCGGCAGGCACTGCAGAAGGCAGCTGATCGGATCCGTGCCTATGCCGAGCAGCAGAAAATGGCCGACTGGAGCTATGTCGAGGATGACAATACGCTACTTGGCCAACAGGTCACTCCACTCGATCGTGTCGGCCTCTATGTACCGGGAGGCAAGGCGGCCTACCCCTCATCGGTCCTGATGAATGCGATTCCGGCGAAAGTCGCCGGTGTGCAGGAACTGATCATGGTCGTGCCGACACCGGATGGCCAGATTAACGAACTCGTCATGGCTGCGGCACATGTTTCCGGTGTCGATCGCGTCTTCGCCATCGGAGGTGCCCAGGCTGTTGCGGCCCTGGCCTATGGGACCGCGTCCGTTCCCCCGGTCGACAAGATCGTCGGTCCCGGCAATATCTATGTGGCGACGGCAAAGCGCGCTGTCTTCGGGCAGGTCGGTATCGACATGGTTGCCGGCCCCTCCGAAATTCTCATCATCTGTGACGGCAGGACCAGCCCCGACTGGATCGCGATGGATCTCTTTTCGCAAGCGGAACATGATGAGGATGCCCAGTCGATTTTGCTCTCTCCCGATGCAGGCTTCCTCGACGATGTCGAGGCGAGCATCGATAGATTGCTCGAGGAGATGCCACGCAAGGAGATTATCGCCACGGCATTGAAAGACCGCGGTGCGCTGATTCATGTGAAGGACCTCGACGAGGCGGCCGAAGTTGCCAATTTCATCGCACCCGAGCACCTGGAGTTGTCGGTCGAGGATCCGCAGGCCATGGTGAAGCAGATCAGGCACGCCGGGGCGATTTTCATGGGGCGTCATACCTGCGAGTCCCTGGGCGATTACTGCGCCGGTCCGAACCATGTGCTGCCGACTTCGCGCACAGCGCGTTTCTCCTCGCCGCTCGGTGTCTATGATTTCCAGAAGCGCTCGAGCCTGATCATGGTCTCGGAGGAGGGTGCCGACAGCCTCGGGCGGGTTGCTTCGACACTCGCTCACGGAGAAGGACTGACAGCGCATGCAAGGTCTGCCGAGTACCGGTTGAAGGATTGAGGTTTTCTGCCACTGCGTGACGGCGTATCTGTTTGAATCGCTGCGCGATGATGAATTTTGATGCGCGCGTCGGCGCGCACTTTAATTTAAATGCGGCGGGTGCGCCGCAGCACCCTTCTTTCTTTTGCTTGCCCAAAAGAAAGAAGGCAAAGAAAAAGGCACCCTGCTAACGCGACCTGCGGCTGCTCTGCGCTTCTGGCCCCTGCCAGGCGCTCGCCAACTCGCCAGCTTCGCTGGCTTAAACACGCCTCGCTTGTTTCCTGTCAGGGACTGCGATGCTCGACGCGTTAGAAGGTAAACAATCACGCACCGTTCAAACTCATCTGCAGGAGCCGAGCTCGCTCGGCGAAGAATTCACTTGCGGTGAGGGCTTCTACGGAAAGATTGAAAAGAGCGCCATCTGCGACTTTCGCGCAACCGAGCGGCGCAGGGCAAACAGGAAACAAGAGGCCGTATGTCTGAGTGAAACGAGTTTACGGCCTCGCCTGTTTGACCGAGTACGCGAGGGAACCCGAAGGGTTGTGCGTCGGAGCGAATGCTTTTGCCTACTTTTCGCGGAAGAAAAGTAGGTCGGGTGCGCGCCGACGCGCGCATCATAATAAAATCGTCGCGTAGCGACACAACTTTCAAAGCTGTCACGCAGTGATCGAATAGATGATTAATGATCTGATCAAACGCTGGATCCGCCCCGAAGTACAGGCCATCAACGCCTACCATGTCGCGGATGCAGACGGACTCATCAAGCTGGATGCCATGGAAAATCCCTTTACCTGGCCGAATGAGCTTCGCGACGACTGGGCGCGGCTGATTCGCGATACAGACGTCAACCGCTACCCCGACCCGCAAGCGCAGGAACTGACAGCACGCTTGCGTGACTGCATGCAAATTCCGCAGAGCGCCGGCGTTCTGCTCGGTAACGGTTCCGACGAGATCATCCAGATGCTCGCGCTGGCTCTCGGCGGCGAAGGTCGCACGGTGCTGTCTGTCGAGCCGAGCTTCGTGATGTATAGAATGATCGCGTCCTTCTCTGGCCTGAACTACGTTGGCGTGCCTCTCAGGGCCAATGATTTCTCCCTCGACGAAGAGGCGCTGATGGCCGCGATCGAGGAGCATGAACCGGCGCTGCTCTTTCTCGCCTATCCCAACAACCCGACCGGCAACCTTTTTGATACTACCGTGCTCGAGCGTATCATCCGCGCCATGCCGGGCCTCGTCATCATCGACGAAGCCTATGCCCCCTTCACGGACGCGACCTTCATGCCGCGCATCGGCGAGTTCGACAATATGGTCGTGATGCGCACGGTTTCGAAGATGGGACTGGCCGGTCTGCGTCTCGGTCTGCTGGCCGGGCCGCAGGCATGGATCGAGCAGATCGACAAGACACGCTTGCCCTACAACATCAATGTGCTCACGCAGCTCAGCGCGGATTTCGCCCTGCGCCACAAGGCTGTCTTCGATGCCCAGACGGAAAGTATACGTACCATGCGCGGCTACCTGATGCGCTCATTCGAGGCAATGGAAGGCATCGAGCCATTCCCGAGCGACGCGAACTTTATCCTGCTGAAAACGCCCGACGGCAGGGCGACGGCAATATTCGAATCGCTGAAAGAGCAGGGCGTGCTGATCAAGAAGCTCCATGGCAGTCATCCGATGCTCACCGACTGCTTGCGTGTCACCGTCGGTACGAGCGAGGAGAACAGTGCCATGGTAACGGCTTTTGAGCAGGCGCTCGGGGACGCCCTATAATGGACAGCAGTCGAATCATCTCTGTCGAATTACGATGAGCATACAACGCAAGGCAGTGGCCCTGGTCTCTGGCGGACTCGACTCCATGCTCGCGGTACGCGTGATTCAGGAGCAGGGGATCCATGTCGAAGGCATCAATTTCTTCACCGGTTTTTGCGTCGAGGGGCATACACATGCCATCCGCAAGAAAGACCGGGACAAGCCCAAGCGCAACAACGCCCTCTGGGCAGCCGAACAACTTGGTATCAAGTTGCATATCGTGGATATCATCGAGGAATACAAGGCTGTTGTCATCAATCCGAAGCATGGTTATGGCGCCAATCTCAATCCCTGTCTCGATTGCAAGGTCTTCATGGTCAGGAAAGCACGTGAATGGATGGAGGAGCATGGATTCGATTTCATCATCACTGGGGAAGTGGTCGGCCAGCGGCCGATGTCTCAGCGCAAGGACACCATGCCGGTGGTGCAGATTGAATCCGGTGTCGATGACCGGCTCTTGCGCCCGTTGTCAGCAAGAAACCTTCCCGAGACACTCCCCGAGCGAGAGGGCTGGGTAGAGCGGGAAAAGCTCCATGACTTCTCCGGTCGCTCGCGCAAGCCGCAGCTCGCACTGGCGAGATCTTTTGGCTTCAGGGACTGGGCGACGCCTGCCGGCGGCTGCTGTTTCCTGACCGATGCGCACTATTCGAGCAGGCTTGCCGACCTCTGGCAGAGCCGTGGCAGCAGGGACTACGAAATGGATGACATCATGTTGCTTAAGGTCGGGCGACATATTCGCCCGGCAAAACATTTCAAGCTCATCCTCGCACGCGAGGAAGGTGAGGGGAAATTTCTGCAGGGCTACAGGCGGCAATACCCCACGCTGAAAGTCACGAGTCATGGCGGCCCTTTCGCACTCATCGATGGCGAGATCTCCGAGGAGGAGCTCCGGGAGGCAGCGGCGATTGTCGCAAGCTACTCGCAGGGAAAATCGGCCGATGAAGTCACGCTCGAGTATGCCGATACCGATGGGCAGGCGAGGGATCTGCATGTGAAACCGATGTCTCCTGAGGAGATGCCGACCGAGTGGATCCTGTGAGCTGCGAAACCATCGATTGCAGGCGTCTGCTTTGCCCGATGCCCGTCATCCGGGTGCAGGACAGGGTCGCAGAGATGCAGGCAGGCGATGAACTCGAGGCTGTCTGCAGCGACCCGGGTGTGCTCAACGATATACCGGCCTGGTGTCGTATCAATGGGCATGAAGTCATTGCCACTCGCAGCGAGGATGATCTCTATTACGTCAGGCTGCGTGTCGGAGACAACTAGAAATGCACGATACCGTGAGGTTGTCACCAAAGGAGCAGGGCCAGGCGCGTTACCGCGAGATGAGAAAGGTGACGCTCATTGGCTCCGTGGTCGATCTGCTGCTCGGTGTTTTCAAAATCCTTGTCGGCTGGATCGCCAGCTCCCAGAGTCTCATTGCCGACGGTGTGCACTCGCTTTCCGACCTTGCGACGGATTTCGTCGTGCTCTACGCCGCCAAGCATGGCAGCCGCGAGGCAGACGAGGAGCATCCCTACGGACACGGTCGTATCGAGACCCTTGCGACTGCCGGTCTCGGCGTGGCGCTGGTTCTTGTCGCCATCGGCATCGCCTGGGATGCCACATCGCGGCTCTTCGAACCCGAGCGCCTCTTCCAGCCGGGTATCTGGGCGCTGGTGGTTGCACTCCTCTCGGTTGTTCTCAAGGAGTGGATCTATCACTACACCATGCGTGTTGCTAAGCGAGTGAAGTCCGCGATGCTCGAGGCCAATGCCTGGCACAGCCGCACCGACGCTATCTCCTCTATTGTTGTTGTCATCGGCGTCGGCGGTACCATGCTCGGGCTCGATTACCTCGATGCCATCG
>JASFPB010000200.1:0-4727 GCA_050116235.1 Chromatiales bacterium
GGGATTATTGATATCGAAATTTCCACCGAGATTCGCGCTGACACCGTAACCGTATGAAGAGTTGCAGAGCACGCCAACATACGCGATGCCTCCTCCCAGCCGTTTGCCGCTGAGCATGTGGCCGACAGTTCTGTCGACATCGGTCATATTGCTGTTCCAGTAAGAAAGGTATTCTGATAGTGCGTTACTAGTGCCACTTGTCACATTCCATGGATCATTCGCCGCACCACTGGTCCAGAGTCGGCTCCAGGATATTTCCAGATTGGTATTGATCTCACGTTCATAGACGGTTGATATGTAGGCGAAGAGATCACCCATGTATGACAGTGCATCCGCTTCATTTCCGAACATCGCGAAATATTCATAGTCGGTTTCGACTGCGATGCGTGCAGTGTGGGTCACATTTGCGGGGAGGCTCGCAGGTTCCGGCGTTGCAGTGGAAGAGTGATCCGGTGTCAGCTGTGCGACATCAATGGCGAGATTTTCTGTTCCACAGGCAAAAGGAGGAAGCTGGGACATCTCGTTCTTTCGGACCTTTCTGTTACCGAGTCCCGGGGCATTATTTGCTGAGTTACTCTCCAGAAGCCAGATGCCGGATGCATCTGTGATGAGACCGCGTGCCTTTCCGTGCTCGGGGACCGTGAGTACGACAACAGCGTTCGGAAGACCGGCGGCATGTCCCCGGAAATAGGCATTGTCCGGCGGTGACATGACCGAGTCTCCGTCGACGCTGATCTCCATGCCGGGAGTAAAAACGGCGAAACGCTCAAGTTCAAGTTCCGTATACCCGAACTGCTCAAGATCGAAATCATGAATCCGCAATGCCCCGCCCATGGGGATGCCGCGTGCGACCTCCGGGAGGTCCGGCTGACTTGCATTGGCAAAAGTCGGTGTTGCAGAAACCGAAAGCGGAAGTACCAGTCCGCCAGTGAAAAGAATAAACCCCAGGATACGACGCAAAGACTTCGACATCATGATTTCCCTCTCTTATAGGAATTTTTTTAAAAGAGTAGTCTATGTATCTGAAAAGTCTATGCCGAAGTGGATGAAAAAGGAAAATGTGACTTGTCTGCTTTATGGTTACTGAATGGAAACCGGGCTCGCTTGCCGAGCCTGTAGATCATTGAATTAACATCCATCATCCGTGTTTCCGTGGTATGGAGAGCAGTCAATCAATAGTGCCCGACCTCTTATTGAGCGTCGCTTTATTCAGAAACAATTCACAACTTTCAATCCTGTCAGGAGGCTTCCACACGCCTGCATGCCCCAGTCAGTTGCCATGCCGGATAGAGGGGGAAATCTGTCTGAATATCTGCCGGGCCAGGAGGCGTGATCCTGACTCTCAACGAAAGATTAGGCCATCGGGTCAATAGGCCGGTTGAAGGCCCGATGCTAGCCTGATTCACATCAGCAGGAGAAGTCGGCTGGCACGTCCATGGACTTCACAGAGTGTCATCCGGACCCGTCAATGACCATCATCACTGATGATATATCTCTCCTGCATGGATCAGACGAACCTCCAGGCATAGAGGTTCGCAATAAGACTCATAAAGGAGATATGGCTATGCGTAACGTTGATGTGGCAATAATCGGAGCGGGTCATGCAGGACTCAATGCCCTGAAAGAAGTAAAGAAATCAACCGATAACTGGGTCCTGATCAATGGTGGTCAATTGGGTACAACCTGTGCTCGTGTTGGTTGCATGCCCAGCAAGGGCATCATCGAAGTATCCAGGAAAACCAACCATGACAGCCATGGTGGCCAGGTTGATCCACAGCAGATCCCTGAATTGCTGGAAAAGGTGAGGGATTACCGGGACATCTTTGTCGACCTGGTTCTGGCGAATACCACGGACAACATGGTCGAGGGCGAGGAGCTGATCGAGGGCTATGCGACTTTCGTGGAACCGAACCTGCTGATGGTCAATGACCAACTGATTCGAGCGAGGAAGATCATCATCGCCACAGGTTCCCATCCTGTCATCCCGCCTGAGTGGCAATCCCTTGAAGATCATATCCTGACCTCCGAAAGCCTCTTTGAGCTTGAAAACCTGCCCAATTCCGTCGGCGTGATCGGCCTCGGTTATGTCGGACTGGAAATGGCGCAAGCGTTACATCGCCTGGGCGTCAAGGTCGTGGGAGTCGGAAATCAGGATACTGTCGCCGGTATCAGGGATCCAGCGATCAATCGCCAGGTTCAGCAGATATTCAACAGGGAATTCCCATTGCACCTGGGACATTCCGCGAGACTGACAGCGGTAGGCGGTGGCGTAAGAATCGAAGCTGGTGATCTGGATATCCAGGTTGAGAAAGTCTTTCTTTCCGTCGGCCGTCGTCCCAATATCCCGGCTGGCCTTGAGATGTTTTGCAAGACAGATGAGAGTGGCATCCCCTGTTACAACCCATCGACACTTCAGATTGATGGGCTGCCTGTCTTCATCGCCGGAGACGCAATTGGCCGGCGTATGATGCTGCAGGATGCGGCTGAAGAGGGACATCATGCAGGCAGCAATGCATGCCTGGAGGAGCCTGTTGATCTGCCGGTGAAGACACCACTCTCTATTATTTTCACTGAGCCGAATATCTGTCAGGTTGGTGCAAACCTGGATGGGCTGACTGATGTGGTTATCGGCGAACAGCGATTCGGTCCAATTGGCCGTGCGATCATCATGGGCAGCAATCGGGGCTTGATCAGGCTCTATGCTGAACCCGGCAGCGGTAGAGTGCTCGGTGCATGCATGGTCGGTCCGCGTGTCGAGCACCTGGCTCATCTGGTTGCCTGGTCAGTACAACAGCAGCTTACAGTCCAGGAAATGCTTGAAATGCCTTTCTATCATCCAGTGATCGAGGAGGCATTGCAGGACGCTCTCAAGGACACAGCGAAAAAACTCGCCAAACAGCCTCCACCTTCAGTAGATACCGTGACAACACCAGAATCACTGCCACGATCACGAAGTGCACTCCAGATGTTGGGGCATTGGTTCACGAACCGGATGCAGAAGAATCAGCAGCCGGCAAACCCGGTGTGAATGCAAGCCAGTCATCTCGCCAACCCGGCCAACCGGGTTGGTGGTTGTGCCGCAACGCCCGGTCGAGAGGTTGCCCATTACCAGCGCAATATCAGGCACTGGTCTCTGGAATTCTGTAATCGGCCAGAGTCAGTCAGAGATTGATAATTTCGGGTTTCATGCTGTAGAGGATGTAGAGCACTTCTTCCTGTTCCCTCTGGCCGACACCATTCTTCTGCAGTGCCTTGAGCGAGTCATCGAGGACAGCAAGGAATTCTTCGCCGCTGATATTCATGCCGCGATGTGTCGAGACCATATCCTTTCCTTCGTAGTGGTTTGGACCACCGGTACCGGCAATAAAGAAGGTCGCTGCACCATGCTTCACCTTGTCGATATCGCTGTTGGCATAGCGCGGTGCAATGCGCGGATTCCCCATGTGGATATCAACAAGGTCACTGGCAATCCTGGTGATTCCTTCAGTGCCACCAAGGCGTTCATAGAGTGATTCTGTCATCTGTTTGTCCTCCGGTCTGGTTGATCTATAAGCCTAGACCATGACGACCATGATGAACTGCCTTACAACTACGAGGGCTCACTCAAATATAACGGGCAAAACAACCGTATCATCGAGTTCAAAGACAACAGCTGGAAAGTGCTCCGCGGGGGTATCGAAGCAAGCGCCGTGGATGTCGCGCGCTTCGGCTGGAAAATACTCGACGGTGAAATCGTCAGTGACGCTGACAGAAACGGACGCCTTTTTAATAATCTGCCCCGGAGCAATTACGGAATCGCCTGGAGGGTCGAGACTGACAGGGCTGGCAGAAATATTGCTCAACATGGAGGAACTGCAACGGGTGCAAGAACACATCTCCGTCTCTACCCCAGCGATGGCCTGGTCATCGCGATCATGTCCAACAAGAGGGAGCCGGGAACCTGTGATGTCGGCTCACTTTCCGACTCGATTGCCGATGCGATACTGGGGCCACGTGCAAGCCTGACTGATTGTGCTGGAAATCCTGTGCCCTGATCGGATGCACTCACCAAAGGAACCTCGCAGACTCCGAATTTGTGCTATTGAGTGAAGCCTGGCCATAAGGAGAAGCCAACCCCGATAACTGCATGTATTCAGCTTCCTCAGGGACGGCTAATCTGACAACCAAAGAGTATCCATAACACCTCGACCCCGCAGGAGGATCTGCTGAGATGAAATCAGTCAAATTCCTGTTTCTATTGCTGGCACTGCTTTTCTCCCCGCTGACGTCCGCAGCTGAGCCAAACACCGTAAGCTGGGCTACCGCGACCAGGGGCGGAGGTTTTCAGCTGTTCGGAAAAAATCTCGCTGAAGTGATCAACGCAACTGATAACCGGATCCATGTTGATGCGATTGCTACAAGGGGGAGCCGCCAGAATCTCAAATTTCTCGAGGCAGGTGAGGTCGATGTGGGGCAGGTTGAGGGGAATGCTGCACGCATAGCCCTCGATGGTATCGGTCGCCCTGCTGCGGATCTCAAGGTGTTGTCCGTCATGTATCCCAATCCCGGCATGTTCGTTGTGCGCGGCGATTCAGCCTATCAGGGTATCGAGGATCTCAAGGGACACCCCATTGCTTTCGGCACGCAAGCTTCCGGGTTACGCATTCTCGCCAATGATGTGCTCGATGGTCTCGGTCTTGAACCGGAGAAGGATTTCAGGCAGATCATCCTGGACAAGGCTGCTGATG
>JASFPB010000201.1:0-4726 GCA_050116235.1 Chromatiales bacterium
AAGCGGAAATCACCGCAGAATTCGATCTGGCGAAGTTGCCTGAAATCGGCAACTGGCTCGTATCGAATGAACTTGATGATGCCGGTGAATGCCTGCTTCGCCGAATCATCAGCAGAAAGGGGCGCTCACGCGCCTTCATCAACGGGACACCTGTCACGCTGGGAACCCTTGCTGCGCTTGGCAGTCAGCTCGTCGACATTCATGGCCAGCATGCGCACCAGTCGCTGATGCATCGCAGTCACCAGCGGGAACTGCTCGACGCCTTTGCAGGTAACGGCAACCTCTCTGCGACGCTTGCAACCTGCTGGCGGGACTGGAAAGCGCTCGGGAAGAGGATCGAGAGCCTGGAGCAGGCGCAGCAGGAGCGTGACTCGCGAATAGATCTGCTGCGATTCCAGGTCGACGAATTACAGCAGCTCGATCTCAAACCCGGCGAGTGGCCTGCGCTGGAGCAGGAACAGAGACGCCTCGGCAATGCCGGGAGCCTGCTTGCCGAGAGTCAGCAACTCCTCTCGCTGCTCTACGAGGACGACGGTGCAAGAGACTTGCTGCAACGCGCTGTCATCCTGTCTGGCAGGATGGGTCAAAGTGATGAAGCCTTGCCAGCGGATGCGCTTGCGATGCTGAACAGCGCACTGATCGAACTCGACGAGTCCGCACCACTCCTGCAGCATTACGCCGATTCCATCGAACAGGATCCGCATCGTCTCCAGGAAATCGACATTCGCATGAGCAACCTGCTGCAGGCAGCGCGCAAACATCGCATCGAACCTGAAGAGCTGACCGCGCATCTTGAACAACTCGAAACACAACTCACATCGATTGAAAACAGCGGAGAACAGCTGGAGCAACTTGGGCGGGAGCAGGCCGCACTCGCCGAAGAGTGGATGCACCTCGCCCGAAAACTCGGCAGGGCGCGCGCGAAGGCTGCCAAAGCACTCGCCCTGCAGGTTACGCAAACCATGCAGACGCTGTCGATGCCAAAGGGGACTTTTTCCATCAGCCTCGTCGAGTCCGCTGGCGGACAACCCGGGGAACACGGACTGGAAACTGTCGAATTCATGATCACGACGAATGCCGGGCAACCTCCGCAACCCCTGACAAAGATTGCTTCCGGTGGCGAACTCTCGCGTATCAGTCTCGCGATCCAGGTCGCTACCATCGGCTATTCCACCATTCCTACCCTGATTTTCGACGAGGTTGATGTCGGTATCGGTGGTGGTGTGGCGGAGATTGTCGGCAGCTTGTTGCGCCAGCTGGGCGAACAACGCCAGATACTCTGCGTGACGCACCTTCCACAGGTAGCGGCGCAGGCACACAACCATCTGCGCGTGGAGAAGGAAAGCGGCGATGATGGCAGCTGGACAAGTATTACTCCTCTCGACGAGGAGAAACGCGTTGTCGAGATTGCGCGCATGCTTGGTGGTGTCGAACTGACGCAGACAACGCTCGATCACGCACGCGAGATGATCCTCAAGACAGCCAGCTGAACCGGACGGCGCAGGATTTAATCAGCCTTCGTGATTTCCTGTGCTTCGAGGGAGCCAGAGAGGCGCCCCCCCGGTTTACTTGCGGTTCGGACAGTTTTCCCGCTTGCATTTTGCATAGAGAACCATGGAGTGATCGGCCAGCTCGAAGCCGAGCTTGCTTGCCATGCTCTGCTGGCACTCCTCGATGGTCTCGTCAAAAAATTCCTCGACGTGGCCACAATCGAGACAGACGATGTGGTCATGGTGGGAACCGCGATCGAGTTCGAAGACGGAATGGCCGCCCTCGAAATTATGCCTTTGGACCAGCCCTGCGCTTTCGAACTGGGTCAGCACGCGGTAGACCGTGGCAAGACCGATCTCTTCCCCGTTTTCGAGCAGTACCCTGTAGACATCTTCAGCGCTGAGGTGCTTTTGTTCACTCTTCTCGAGAATTTCCAGAATCTTCACGCGGGGAAGCGTGACCTTCAGGCCGGCCTGGCGTATGTCGTTGTTATCCATCGGCTTGTTTGTCTGTCGAAGAGGCGTTCTTTGCTGTATAGTAGCGGCGTCTAGTTGAAGGTTACCAGAAAATCCAGATGCATAAACCGTTACTCTTGTGCCTGATTGGGATAGCTGCAATGAGTGGCTGCTCATCCGTCAACAAGGCGACGGACGCAGCGACTGAAACCGCATCCGGCTGGTCCCTGGTCCACAAGCAGACAATACAGCAGGGAAATGTCCTCAGCCAGCGACAGCTCGATATGGTTCAGATCGGCATGTCCAGGGAAGAGGTCCGGCAGGAACTCGGCACGCCCTCACTCGTGGACATTTTTCACCAGGAACGCTGGGACTATCTCTACTGGCTCAAGGTTCCCGGCGAGGAAGCAGTGCTCAAAACACTGACTTTCCATTTCGAGGATGGTTACCTCGACCGCATCACGGGCGATTATGAGCCGGAAGAGTCCATCAACGACGAAGAGAAGCGCGTCGTCGTCGACGTGCCAGATTACCAGGGCAAAGGGCTGTTTCGCAGGACCCTGGACAGCGTGGGCTTCGACGGAAATTGATAACAGGGGCTAGTCCGCAGCAGCCCTGGCAACGCTGAGCATCGGCATCACTGCAGCGCTTCCGGCTCCGCGCGGATCACTCGCCGCATCGACCCTGTCGATTTCCCTGTCCCAGATCACTACCTGCATGTTCCCGTAAGGCCTCTCCTGCTGCTGCAACTCATGACCAAGCAGTGTCAGTTCCTCTGCGGCACTGTCAGTGATAGCCCCTTCCTCGAATGCCACCCTGTCGGGCAGGTACTGGTGATGCAGCCGTCGCAGGCTTGCAACCTCCTCTGCCGTCCCCCCGCGCATCGCCTCGAGCGCGCCGAGCAGGACCATGGTGATGATCCGACTGCCTCCGGGGGTGCCCAGGATCACCAGCTTGTCCTCATGCTCGAGAAAGGTCGGTGACATGCTCGACAGGGGACGTTTGCCGGGCGCGATTGCATTGGCCTCGGCTCCAACAAGGCCATAGGCATTTGGCGAGCCCGGCTTTGCGGAGAAGTCGTCCATCTCATCATTGAGCAGGATGCCGGTACCGGGAATCACGTAACCGGAACCGAAGGGGTAATTGATACTGAGGGTCGCCGAAACGCGGTTGCCCTCCCCGTCAAGGATGGAGAAGTGCGTCGTATCCGTCCCCCTGGCGCCTTCAACCGGGACAGGCGGCAAGGAAGCGCTGGGTGTCGCCTCGTCCCGCCTGATCCACTCGAGTTTCGAGCGGATATGCCCTTCAGAGAGCAGCTTGTCGACCGGGACAGCAATATGGTCCGGGTCGCCCAGGTATTCCGCACGGTCACGATAGGCGTGACGCATCGCCTCGATGATATGGTGGTAACGCTGCCCCTCGCTCATACTCCCCAGGTCGTAGAGAGAGAGGATCCCGAACATGGTAGCCAGCGCGATACCACCTGACGAAGGAGGTGCCGCCGAGGTGACCTGCCAGCCATGATATTGCGTCGTCACGGGTTCCCGGTAGCGAAGCCGGTAGCCGGCGAGATCGTCCAGGGACCAGATACCTCCATCAAGGCGGACCTGTTCGACCATGTCACCTGCGGCCAGCGGCGAATAGAAGCCCGTGTTGCCATAGCTCGCAATGCGCGATAGCGTCCTGGCGAGATCCGGTTGCCGAATCACGTG
Source organism: Chromatiales bacterium (assembly GCA_050116235.1). GTDB lineage: Bacteria > Pseudomonadota > Gammaproteobacteria > Chromatiales > Chromatiaceae > Sva-25. The sequence continues at coordinate 3,659 of JASFPB010000201.1, forward strand.
GCCGAGGGGCGGCACCTGGTTCTCATGCAGAAAGATGGCTGCTGTTTGCGGGTAGCGCTGGAGCAACTCGAGTCGCATATCGGCCATCCGCCGGTAGTGTTCGTCGACAGCAAAGCCCTCGCGGGCGACCTCAATCGCCGGCTGCAATGTCTGTTGCAACGGCAGTCTGCCATGGACAATCGCAAGCTCGACAAGTGCAGCAGGAATACCGGGGATTCCCGCCGACAATGGTCCTTCGAGTGAAGCCGTGGTTGGCTCGCCATTGCTGTCGAGATACATATCCCGGGTAGCCTCAAAGGGCGCTCTCTCGCGCGCATCCAGCATAGTTGTCAGACCCTCTGCGGCTTTGTGTAGCAAATAGAAGCCTCCGCCACCAATTCCAGAGGAGTAGGGTTCTGCCACGGCCAGGACGGCTGTCACAGTGACCGCCGCATCGAAGGCGTTACCACCCTGCCTGAGAATACGAATGCCGGCCTCTGTCGCGGCCGGATGGGCTGAAGCGATGGCAGCAGCCGGAGGTGCTGTCCATTTTCCGGCCACGACTGCCGCGGGCAGCAGCAGAAGCGTGAAAAGCAGTGAAAGCAGTGAAAGCAGCCCAGATTTACTCAGCATCTGACACTGTCGCAGAGTGCAGGCAACCGCTTTCTGTCAGCCATCGCCTCGGCGACATGCTTGCGAAATGCACCACCCACCGGCTGGTTGATCAACAGACAAAAGGGTTGCCATCTCCCCTTGCGGTTCACAAAGCCTGCGTAACAGCTGACGCCGCGCAAAGTCCCGGTCTTGGCGCGTACCTTTCCCTTGTAGCGCGGCATCAGCTCACGATAGGGTTCGAAAGCCTTGACGGCTTGCAGCATCTGACGGGCGCTGAGCTTGTTCCCGCGTGACAGGCCTGAGCCTTCGATAATGGAGTAGCTCTTCCAGCCGAACTTTCGCTTCACCCAGCGTTGCATCTCCAGGCGTGCATCTGCCATTTCCAGCGCATTGCCGTTTCCCTTGTCAGCCATGTAGATAAAAAGCGTGTTGGCAATAAAATTACTCGAGCTAGCGAGCATCGACTTGATGATT
>JASFPB010000202.1:0-4726 GCA_050116235.1 Chromatiales bacterium
AGCATCTTCTCGAGCGAGGCACGGATCATGGCTGCACGACGCGGCCCGATGCCCTTCAATGCTTCGAGTCGGCCATCATGCGCAGCGAGTTCGAGTCCTTCGAGTGTATCCACATGGAGTTCATCGTGAATCTGTTCTGCCAGTGCCGGTCCGATACCGGGGATGGTCTGCAAGCGCTTCACAGGATCCAGTGTGCCGCGAAGGCGTTCGAGCTGAGCCCATCGCCCGGTTGCCAGCATCTCCGAAATAGCCGTTGCGATACCCCGCCCGATGTTCGGCAGGGCGATCAGGGCGTCGAGGTCACCCTGCTGCAACAATGCCGGCAAATCCTCTTCGAGACGGGTGATGGTATCGGCGGCACGCCTGTAGGCACGGACACGAAAAGGATTCGCGGCCTGCTGTTCGAGAATATCTGCAGCCTCACGCAACCGTGAAGCCACGTCGAGGTTAACCTCTCCAGCCATGACATCCGGTGACAACTTTGCAGCCCAGATGTGGCATGAGAGACTTGCTGTTGCCTTGTAATCTGATCATGTAATCATGTTAGCGCGAATCCCGCGTCGATGAAGCCCGAAAGGCAGGAGAATACCCCCGCACCCTGATGGACTTGCCGCAGGGAAGAGGTAGACTGCGATGATCCGATAATGGCATGCCCCTGACTTTCACATGTGGTTGACCCACGAACAACTGCTGATCCTGCTTCTGCTGTTGATTGCAAACGGTGCTCCGCTGCTCACAGGGAAGCTCCTGCGCCAATATAACCACCCGCTCGATGGCGAGAGCAACTTCATCGATGGCAGGCCGCTCTTCGGCCCGAGCAAGACGATGCGCGGCATCCTTGCAGCCCTGGTCGCAACCCCGCTTGCCTCCATGGCACTCGGGCTTGGATGGTTGCCGGGCCTGCTCATCGGGCTGTTTGCAATGATCGGAGACCTCTTCTCCAGCTTTCTGAAGCGACGTCTGAACATGCCCTCGGGCAGCCGCGCTTCGGGACTTGACCATATCCCTGAGTCGCTCTTCCCGCTGCTTGCCTGCAGCACAGTGGTCGAGCTGCCGGCCTTCCAGATCTTCCTGCTTGTGGCGCTGTTTGTCTCTGGCGGATTCCTTCTGTCGCGAATTGCACGCTGGCTCGGTATTCGCGAGCATCCTTGATAACGATCGTATAAGACCTGCCTGCCGATCAGGCCTGGCGCAATCGGTGCAAGGTGACTTCCGGCGGACAGTTCAACCGCACATTGACAATCGAGGTACCAGTCCCGGCAGAGGTATACCCCTGCATACCGTTGTAACGCCAGGGACCGGCGCCCATGTATCGAGGACACCTGGCATCGAGCGTGACCGGGATACCACCCGGAAGGCAGATCTGGCCTCCATGCGTGTGACCGCAGAGCAGAAGATCGAACCCTGCATGTGCAGCATTGCGGTAGATTTCCGGAGTGTGACTCAGCAGAACAGTGAGCGCCCCGGAGGGGATACCCTGAACCGCCTTCTCGATATTGTCTACCCGGAAGTAATGCGGATCATCCACTCCGGCCAGATACAGGCAGTCTCCCTCGCGTTCAATCGCTATGTGCTCGTTGACCAGCATGCAAACGCCCATCTGCTCCAGCGCAGGCAGCATGGTGATGCTGTCATGGTTACCGAAGACCCCGTACAGCGGCTGGCTCAGGCCATTCACCAGCACACCCATCCATTCCATTGCAGCCTCCACCGGTCCGTGGGTTTGTGCACGATAATCCCCGGTGAGAACGCACACATCGTATTCGAGGTCGCGAACTACCTCGACCATCGCATGCACTGCGGGTGGGTGTATATCCGCATGGATATCGCTCAGTTGCAGCAGCGTAAAACCTTCAAAGGCCGCGGGCAGGCGCTTCAGTCGCACCTCGTGCTCGCGCACCCGGATATCGAGTGTATTTCGCACCCCGCGATTGTAGAGCCCGGTAAGGCGGAGACTGTTGCGAATGAGTGAATGGATCGAGTACCAGTTCTCGGGGTGGAAAAAGTTGATGCCTTTACCGAATACCCGCGGCTTTGTTTCCTGTTCGATGCCCAGCCGCAGGCGCGCATGGAGGCTACCAAGGCGCTGTTCGAGCTGTTGCCTGATCTCGTGACTCATAATGTGACATCTTAAACGGAATCCGGCCCGACCCAGTAACTGCGGTGTTACTCACCCTACGGCACTGTTTTCGAGTCTGCCCCCGATTCTTCCACTGTATGGCGATCAAATAGCAGGTCTTTGAAAGTGTCCCTCACCGCCTGACTTGAATCACGAAAGAACTGGTAATCGGCATGTACCTGGGGGCTGTCGGGATCGATAACAATCCCCCACAACGGCCTGGCGCTCACGGGTAGCATGCTGTAACGGATATCGCCCAGCACATTTGCCTGCATGGGGTCAAAACCGACATAGCCATCCGAGAATGACAGAAATCGAAGAATATCCTTGTAGAGAACTGAGGATTCATCAAGCTGTGGCAGATCCTTGTCAAGAGAGAACCGGGTAACGGATTCGCCCTCGATAACCTTGCCCGTATCAAACAGCCCGACGCGAATGGCGTCTACATGAATGCGGTCCCCGTGAATATACACCGATCGCCATAACACCAGGTTTGCGAGCGTGGGTTTCACCACGGACTGCACCGCCAGGTGACCACGCTTTTCACGCAGCTCCCCGGCCACCTGCTCGGCCCGTTGCAATTGCACGAAGCCCATGCCGAGGTACATCATGCCCAGAGCCAGGCCGGCCAGTGTCACTCGCCTGTGGCCCAGTCGCAAGCCCGCTAACATGGTCACCAGCAGGATCAGCGTGAACGCGGGGTCGACAATCGAAATGCTATTGAAGGCCACGCGCTCATCCGAGAACGGCCAGAAAAGATGCGTGCCGTAACTGGTAAACGCATCCAGCACGCCGCTCATGCTGAAACCCGCGAGACAGAAAAGATAGAGCCGTCTGGCCGGCAGATGCCGGCGCACGAACGGCCAGAGCAGCAGCATGGCAATCGCCGCACCCACGGGTATGAACACCAGTGAATGGGTGAAATGACGATGGTATTCGATAGTCAGCAAGGGATCGGAGGATGAGCGGATCAGGATATCGGCATCCGCCAGTAAGCCGGCCACCACGCCAACCAGCGTGGCAATTTTTTTCTCAGCCTTTGTGGCGAGTGACTGCGCCATCACACCGCCGACCAGCCCCTGGGTCAGGAGATCCATAACGTGCTCAGGGCATTCGATTGAGTAGCAGAAACCAGCCCGTCAGAATACAAACTCAATTATTTCCCGAGAGTTGGGCTGATCCGAACCGGTTGTCGGCAACAGCGGGTTGACGTCCTGACAGATGCATACCCCACACGGTCGCCATTACAACCAGCGCCCCCACCGCCTGATGCGCCACTGCAAAATAGATGTTGACACCTGTGATAACAGTCGCAATTCCGAGCAACACCTGGACCCCATATGCACTATGGATGGCCACCGATGCTTTTCGGGACTGGTCGCGTACACGCTTCGCCAGCACGATCAGAAAACCAACCGCTACCCATGCCCACCAGCGGTGAATGAAATGGATGAGATAAGGATCATTATTCAGCGTCGTCCAGATCCCGCCCGACCAGTTTATTCCCTTTGGCACCAGAGAACCGTGCATCAACGGCCAGGTGTTTGCTACATGCCCTGCATTCAGCCCTGCTGTGTAGGCACCAAATAATAGTTGCAGAAACAAGACACCGAAAACGATCAGGCCAAAGGCGGTCGGTCTGGATGGCCGGTTTTGACCGCGGGCGACCTGCCGCATATCCAGCGCCGTCCAGACCAGCGCGGCCAGGATAAGAAACGCGATCAACAAATGGGTCGCCAGCCGAAAATGGCTGACATCCGTACGCTCGGTCAAACCGGAACTTACCATCCACCAGCCAATCGCACCCTGTAGCCCGCCTAGCACCAGTAATCCTGCCAGCCGGCCGCCATAACCTTCGGGTATCGCACGCCTGAATGCGAACCAGGCAAGCGGCAGTGCAAACGCAAGGCCAATCAGCCGCCCCAGAAGACGATGCACCCATTCCCAGAAATAGATGAACTTGAATTCATCCAGGGTCATGCCGGCGGGGCCGTTGATCTCCAGGTATTCAGGGATTTGTTTGTATTTTTCGAACTCGGTTTCCCATGCCGTTTCGCTCAAAGGAGGTATCGCACCCGTGATCGGCTTCCACTCGGTGATTGAAAGCCCCGATTCGGTCAAACGCGTAATACCGCCAACGATAATCATGACAAAAACCAGGAACGCGACGGCATGTAACCAGTTCGATATGGCAATCGGGCGTTTCATGTGAGGAACATCGCTGGCTCGGCTATGGCTCATGGCAGGAGAGGTGATATCACGTAGCGTTTACTATAACAATATACAAACCGCGCTAACATAACGGCGACGTCATTTGCAGGGCTCGAAGAAGTCCGAAGAACGACATACCCGGTCAAGGTCGATAACCGATCCTGGATTCAATCAGCACTGAGCCACCGTATGGCATCTTCGAATTTCCCGGTATCGAAGATACTCGATCGACACGGGGCGCAACTCTTTCAGGGTGAAAACGCAAGCAAACTCTTTCCACCCGGGATCACCGGTAATGGCAAGTTTCCTGATGCAGGGATCGTTGCGCTTCGCAAATAAAAGGTCTTCCCGGACTTCTTCTTTCGTCCTGCCTTCAAAATTGTTCAAGACCATGAC
>JASFPB010000203.1:0-4678 GCA_050116235.1 Chromatiales bacterium
GCTTTACCTGTGTTGGCGATGACATCTCACCCCCTCTCGAGTGGTCCGGTGTTCCCGAGGGCACCCGCTCTCTCGTACTGCTTATCGACGATCCTGATGCGCCCGATCCGAAGGCCCCGCAAACGATCTGGGTTCACTGGGTGGTTTTCAACATTCCTCCGGAAACCCCAGGCCTGCCGGAAGATGCAAGTCGCGGCGGCCTCCCGCCAGGCACCCTGAATGGGCTCAACGACTGGAACAAGGCCGGTTACGGCGGCCCCTGCCCGCCTGTCGGGCGTCATCGCTACGTGCACAAGCTCTATGCCCTGGATACGCTGCTGGAAGGATTGCATAACCCTGTAAAAGCAGAGATCGAGTCCGCCATGCAGGGGCACATCCTCGATGAGTCGACACTGGTGGCTACCTATCAAAAGTAACATGACGCCCTGGTCTCACTACCGGCTCAGCAGGAGACAATTTATTCAGAATATCCTGCTGACAGCCGGCAGCCTCTCCTGGAGTAGTGCGGGCAGAGGGGCCGGACAACGTCCTCCCCCTACAGCTGTGAAGAACAGGACAGTATCCACCAGGCCGGAAACCGGGGGGATCAGACTCTTCCTCTGCGGCGATGTCATGACAGGGCGGGCCATCGACCAGATAATGCGACACAGCGTGGATCCTGTGCTCTATGAGCCCTGGATCAGGGATGCGCGTGAATACATTGCGCTGGCCGAGGAAGTTAACGGCCCCGTTAGCCGCCCGGTGGACGATGCCTATGTCTGGGGAGACGCACTCGGGATCCTCAATCACTCCAGGCCGGATGCAAGCATCATCAACCTTGAAACTGCCATCACCAGCAGAGGCAAAGCCTGGCCACGCAAGGGCATCCACTATCGTATGCATCCCGCCAACAGCAGCCTCCTTCTGGCGGCCGGTATCGACTGTTGCGTACTGGCTAATAACCATGTGCTGGACTGGAGTTATGACGGGCTCGACGATACCCTGAAGACGCTCGGCGATATCGGCATTGGCCATGCCGGCGCCGGCTTGAACGACATGTCGGCTTCCGCCCCCGCCATCGTTACGCTGCCGTCAGGTGGTCGTGTGCTGGTCTTTGCACTCGCCTTCCCGGACAGTGGCGTTCCCCATAGCTGGAAGGCGCGGAGAGACAGGCCCGGCGTCAACCTTGTGATGGACTCACCTCGCAAGGCGATCGAAACCATGGCTTCAGAGATCGCCCGACACAGGCGCCCCGGCGATATCGTCGTGACCTCGATTCACTGGGGTGGAAACTGGGGCTATCGCATCCCCCGGGAACGACAGATGTTTGCGCATGCCCTCATTGACTCCGGACTTGTCGATATCGTTCACGGCCACTCGTCGCACCATCCGATCGGCATCGAGGTATACCGGGAAAAGCTGATTCTCTACAGCTGCGGAGACCTGTTGAACGACTATGAGGGCATCAGCGAGCACCAGAAGTACAGGGGTGACCTGAGCCTGATGTACTTTCCTCTACTCAATCCGGAAGACGGGCACCTTCTCGGCCTTGAGATGCATGCCATGCAGATCAGGAAATTCCAGCTGCAGATTGCCAGCGAAGAGGATACGCGCCTGCTAAAGACGACATTGAGCAGGGAGGGAGCACTGCTTGGCACAGACGTCGATCAGACTGGCGGCAACCGGCTGGTTCTCACCCGGGGCTAGCCACTCGACAGCTGAATCAACGCACTACAACGGGCGATTATCCCGTCAGAAATGGACGGGCTGTGCGATAATTTTTTTATTTGAGCAGACACCATGAAACAACGGCTTATCGTGTCACTCTCGGCCATTATGCTGCTTGCGGGATGCTCCGAGCCCGATAGCGAGCAGGCACGCTACACCCGCGAAAGCCTCCAGCTGATGGACAGGGATTGCATCAAGGGCGCTGTCGAGGCCCAGATGCAACAGGCCGCCGATTACTCCCGGTCACGGATCCACGGCATCAGGGGCGACTCCGCTCCATCGCAGGAATCCGGAACTGGCAGCCCGGATGTGACAGGCGCGCTGCTCGGGAACTGTTTCGAAAGTACAGCAGGCGATAATTAGCCGGAAGCACATGTCCGTTCCATCCCATGACTGACGAACAGTCCGTAACAGCGGAGAGAGAGGCCTCGTGAACAGGACTTCGACTCGCGGCCTCTTCTCCTGGGCGCTCTACGACTGGGCAAACAGCGCATTTCCGACTGTCATCCTGACCTTCGTCTTTTCGGCCTATTTCACGCGCGCGGTCGCACCCGATGAGATCACCGGCTCGCAGGTATGGGGCACAGTGATCGGAGGCGGTGGATTGCTGGTCGCAATCCTCGGCCCGATCCTCGGTGCAGCTTCCGACCAGACGGGCAGGCGCAAGCCCTGGATTCTGGCTTTTTCACTGCTCTGTATCCTCAGTACCGCGCTGCTCTGGTTCATCTACCCGGATCAGGAACTCCTGTGGCAAGGGGCCTTGCTGGCCGGTATCGGAACCCTCGGCCTGGAGCTGGCCATCATCTTCTATAACGCCATGCTTCCCGGTCTCGCCGAAGAAGAGAAGCTTGGCCGCTGGTCGGGCTGGGGCTGGGGACTCGGCTATGCAGGGGGGCTGGTCTGCCTGGTTGCCGTCATGCTTCTGTTCGTCAACGAGGAGACACGCATCGGGTTGTTCGACACCGACTCCGCGGAGCACCTGCGTGCAAGCTTCGTCTTTGTCGCTCTCTGGTTCACCGTTTTCGCCTTGCCGTTTTTCCTCTTCACGCCGGACACACCAAAAACCGGCAAGCCTCTCGGTGCAGGCATCCGCGACGGCCTCCTGCAGCTGCGCGATACCGTTCGCAACATTCGGGAGTATGTCCATATCGTCCGCTTCCTGATCGCGCGGATTTTCTATGTGGACGGGCTGGCAACACTCTTTGCCTTTGGCGGTGTCTTTGCGGCAGGCAGCTTCGATTTCGACGAGTCCGATATTCTCTTTTTCGGCATCGCTCTCAATATCACCGCCGGTCTCGGGTCGTTCGTCTTCTCCTGGCTGGATGACCATGTCGGTAGCCAGCGCACGATACTCTACTCGCTGGCGGGACTCATTTTTTCCGGCTCGACCCTGCTACTGGCACATTCAGAGCTGCTCTTCTGGGTCGCCGGGCTGATCCTCGGCATATTCGTCGGACCGGTGCAGGCGGCCAGCCGTTCCTACATGGCCCGGGTCGCACCACCGGCCATGGTGAACGAGATGTTCGGGCTCTATGCTTTCTCGGGCAAGGCAACCTCTTTCGCAGGCCCCCTCCTGGTCGGCTGGATCACCTTTGCAACCGGAAGCCAGCGTATCGGCATGAGTATAATCATCGTGATGTTCGTGATCGGATTCCTGTTGATGCTGACCGTGCCCCGGGCCGTCGACACAAAGACAAGCCCCTGACTCAACGAGCGATACCCGTAGAACAACGCCCCCCGACAGACCATGTCAAAACAGATATTCAGACTCAGAAACGTTCCGGAAGACGAGGCCGAGGAAATCCGCCAGCTGCTGCGGGAACATGGCATCGATTTCTACGAAACCCCTGCCGGTAACTGGGGCATTTCCATGCCTGCTCTCTGGCTCAATGACGAGAACGAGCACCGGGCTGATGAAGCAAAGGAACTGATCGAGCACTACCAGGAAGAGCGCGTGGTGCGAATTCGGCGTGAATACGAGGAACTCAAACAGCAGGGAAAGCACCGGCGGCTGAGTGACGCCTTCCGGGAACGGCCTCTCGAATTCATCTTCTACCTGCTCATCGTCGCGCTGATTCTCTACCTCTCGACGAAGCCGTTCCTCGACCTCGGGAACTAGCCAGGAAAAGGGTTTTCCATCGCAATCGTGCCGACAAGGGTTGCAGGCTTGATCCATGAAGTCATGTAGCGCAGACTGGTCAAATGCTTGATCTTCTGAAACCTTTTGCATGCAATTCATCAATGGCATCACGATCCTGCTGATCTACCAGTTCGTCGGGGAGATCAGTGTGCGATTGCTCGGGATACCTCTCCCGGGACCGGTTCTCGGCATGCTCATGCTCTTCATCACGTTACTCCTGCGAGGCAAGGCTGGCGAGTCACTGGACACGGCCTCGACTGCTCTGCTGAATCATCTCTCGCTGTTATTCGTCCCGGCCGGTGTCGGCATGATGGTTCACTTCGACCATATTGCGAGCGAATGGCTGTCGATTTCCGTTGCGCTGCTGCTGAGCACACTGGTGACGATGGCTGCAACTGCCGGGATCATGCTCGGCATCTCGCGACTGCTCGCCGGGGAGCACGAAACGGATGGATAATCCCGCTCTCTCGACGATCTGGGTCTACCTCTCGGAGTCACCGCTCGCCGGCCTGACAATCACCATGATTGCTTACAGCCTCGCCTACCGGCTCTACATCCATGCCAACTCCTCCCCCCTGCTGAACCCGGTCCTGACATCCGTCGGCATGCTGATACTCTTTCTGCTCGCGACGGACACTTCCTACGACGCCTATTTCGAAGGCGGCCAGTTCGTACACTTTCTGCTTGGCCCTGCAACAGTCGCGCTCGCCGTACCGCTCTACCAGCAGTTCTCGAAACTCCGACGACTCTGGCTACCCGTCACGATTGCGATGCTCACCGGCGTTGTCATCGGCGGGTTGAGCTCGGTGGGTATCGCCGCATTGATCGGCG
>JASFPB010000204.1:0-4674 GCA_050116235.1 Chromatiales bacterium
ATGACAGCAGCGAGCAGGAGGGCGTGGTCAGGTCCGAGCAGTTCGTATTCTCCGACGGCATTGCGCGCCTGTCGCTCTATATCGAGGATCGGGATGTAGCCAATGCCCCGGGGCAATCTGTCGTCGGTCCCGTCGGTATTCTCGGTGCCGAGGTTGACGGTCACAGGGTCACCGTTGTCGGTGAAGCGCCCATCGAGACACTCAAGCATTTTCTCAAGAGTACCCGGCTCAAAGAGTCACCATGATCGAAGAGCTTGCCACGGTCATCAGGACCGAGGGAGACGTCATGGCCGTCGAGATCCAGCGACAGTCGACTTGCGGGTCATGCAGCGTCAAATCCGGTTGCGGAACAAATCTCGTTGCTTCTCTTTTCGGCAAGCGTCGCGCCTTGCTCTCTCTGCCAAATAGCATCGACGCGCGTCCAGGGGACCGTGTCGTGCTTGGCATCAGGGAGAAAGACCTTGTAACCGGGAGTATCCGGCTATATCTCTATCCACTGGCAGGACTGCTGCTCGGTGCGATGGGTGGCCATCTGCTTGCCGGCAGTGAACTGTTGACGATAATCAGCGGTCTGACAGGCATGGTTATCGTGTTGCTGGGACTGAGGCGCCGGCAAGTCGCACCTGCCATCGAGGTCCTGAGGCGCGAACATGCGCTGACCATCGAGCCGATCGAGTTACACAAGAGGTAAAACAATGACATTGACGCGGAGCGCTACAGCCATTTTCGCACTTCTTTTTCTGCTGCTGTCGGGGTCTGCCATGGCGCAGTTGCCTGACTTCACGGAACTGGCCGCGCAAAACGCGCCGTCGGTCGTCAACATCAGCACCACGAAAAGCAACAAGCTCGGCAAGCAGTTCAGGGAGATGCCTGAAATTCCGAAAGACAACCCGCTCGGCGAGCTGTTCGAGCACTTCTTCGGCGGTCCCTTCAACTTCGACCAGATTCCGGAGGAGCTTTTCAACACCGAGTCGCTTGGTTCCGGCTTCGTCATTTCCGAGGATGGCTATATCCTGACCAACCACCACGTTGTGACCGAGGCGGACGAGATCATTGTCCGCTTCAGCGACCGCAGCGAATACGAGGCCCGGCTTATCGGCTCTGACAAGGCAACCGATGTTGCCCTTATCAAGATCGAGGCCAGCGGCTTGCCAGCCGTGACAATGGGAAAAGGGCAAGCACTCAAGGTCGGTGAATGGGTGCTGGCGATCGGATCACCGTTCGGCTTCGATCACTCTGTCACGGCCGGGATCGTCAGCGCCAAGGGGCGCAGCCTGCCGACCGAAAACTACGTTCCCTTCATCCAGACAGATGTGGCCATCAATCCCGGCAACTCCGGCGGACCGCTGTTCAATCTGGACGGAGAAGTTGTCGGTATCAATTCGCAGATCTACAGCCGCACGGGCGGATTCATGGGGCTGTCGTTCGCAATTCCGATCGAGGTGGCAATGAATGTAGCCAACCAGTTGCGGGAGACCGGCAAGGTTTCACGGGGCTGGCTTGGTGTACTGATACAGGATGTCACCCGTGAACTCGCCGAGTCTTTCGGCATGGACCAACCGCGCGGTGCGCTGGTCGCGAGGGTGATTCCCGACAGTCCTGCCGAGAAGGCCGGTGTTCGTGTCGGCGACATCATCGTCGAGTTCAATGGCCGCAAGGTCATCCGTTCCTCCGAACTGCCGCCCATGGTCGGTGCCAGCCCGGTGGACAAGTTCTCGGAGGTCGTTGTATTGCGCGATGGCGGGCGCGTTACCCTGCGGGTCAATATCGGTGAGCTGCCAGAGGAAGAGCTGGCTGCTGCCACCGGCGAGAGCCAGCAGCCCGATGCGCCGCAGGATGCCAAGTTGCTCGGCCTGACCGTTCGTGAGTTGACTCCGGCCGAACGCAAGGAGAGTGGTATTGCAGAGGGCGGTGTCATCGTCAGCGAGGTCGGGCAGGGAGCGGCAAGCGCTGCCGGTATTCGCAGTGGCGAGATCATCGTCATGGTTCGTAACCACCGCCTGGAAGGGGTGGAAGATTTTCGTGACCAGATCAGCAAGCTCGCAAAAGACAAGCCCGTCGCCCTGCTCGTTCAGGATGGCCAGGGCTCGCGATGGCTGACGCTGACGCTACCCGGGGAAGAGTGATCACCCTGACCTTCATTCACAGGAGCGGATGCCATCTCTGCGAGGCCATGTGGGCCGAGCTGGATGGCATCCGGGCATCCGGTGAAGTGGAATTTGACTGTATTGACCTGGTGCGTGAGCCCCGGCTCGAGGAGCGTTATGGTGACAGCATTCCGTTGCTTCTCCATGGCGATCAGGAGTTGTGTCGCTATTTTCTCGATCCCTCGCGGGTTTCTGCTGCCCTGGAAGCGTTGAAAAGCGCCGGCTGATGTCCCGGAATTCACAACGAGCGATGGCGGTGTTATCTGTTCCCCGGTAATGCCTCCTGATCGAGCTCTCGGTCAAAGAGCTCTATACACCCGCAGCTATCAGTCCTGACACAGCGAGTGATCTACAGGTCAGTGAGCAGGTGTTTCGAGCAGCAGTTCGAGGAGTTCCTCCGCATCGCTGACGATGCTTTTTCGCGAAAACAGCAGTTGCAGGCGTGTGCCACCCAGCTGTCTCCAGAGTACGGCCGAGCGGATGCCGGCCAGCAAGAGTGCCCTGATCCTGTTCTGGGTGTCGGGATTCTGCAAAAACAGCGGCTTTCCCTTGACCATGATTCTCGGAGAGATATTACTGATGCTCTGCCTGTAGAGATCGGCCATCGCGGCGATCTGGTTACTGTGAGTGTGCTCGAAGAGTGAAAGCTTGTTGTGTGCCTGTTCGATACCCTCGGAGATGATGCCAAGTGTATCGGGATCTTTCATGAGCTTGCCGGAGAGGACGAGCAGAGTGAGCGCATATTTCGGGATTTCGAGGTTTTCCGTGTCGGGCGCAGTCAGTTGCTTGCGTAGCGCCATGAGTCCAAGCTTGACGCCGCTGATGCCTCCGTAGACATCCGCTGTTGATGCCGGGTTCTGCTGGAACAGGCTGTAGAGCGAACTGGCGACGGCCTCGCTCTCGGCGGTGCCGGTTTGTCCCATGCTCTGCACGAGTGCCGCTGCCTGGTAGACAGCGGCAAGTGCGAGGGTCCTTTCGGAGGTTTTTCTCATTATCCGACCTCTCTGATTGTCGCGCCGCCAAGGCAGGTTTCTTCCTCGTAGAAGACAATCGCCTGTCCCGGGGTCATGGCGCGTTGCGGCTCTTTGAACTTGACGGCCAGGCTCTCTTCGGACGTCATTGTCACGGTGCATTTCTGAAGCGGCTGACGATGCCTGCAGCGCGCCATGCAGGTTAGCGGAAACGCCGGTGCCTCGCCAGTGATCCAGTGGATGTCACCTGCAGCAAGCCCTGAGGCGAAGAGCATCGGGTGGTCGCTCCCCTGAACGGCGATCAGGACATTGCGCTCAAGATCCTTGCCTGCGACATACCAGGGGGCATCGCCGCGCCCCTTGAGGCCGCCGATACGCAGTCCCTGCCTCTGGCCGATGGTGTGATACATCAGCCCCTGGTGCGTCCCGATGACCTCGCCCTCCGGCGTTTCGATTTCTCCGGGCTGCGCCGGCAGGTATTTTGCCAGGAAATCGCGGAAACGCCGTTCGCCGATGAAACAGATCCCTGTACTGTCTTTCTTGTCATGGGTCGGAAAGCCGGCGGCCCTGGCAAGCCGGCGTACCCCGGGCTTGTCGATATCGCCGAGCGGAAAGAGCGCATGGGCGAGCTGGTGCTGGTTGAGCAGATAGAGAAAATAGGTCTGGTCCTTGTTCCTGTCGAAAGCCTGCTGGAGATGAAAGCGCCCATCGGCTTCAGCAATGCGCGCATAGTGACCGGTGGCGATCTTTTCCGCGCCAAGCCCCAGCGCATGATCCAGAAAGGCCTTGAACTTGATCTCCCTGTTGCAGAGCACATCCGGATTCGGTGTCCGCCCGGCACGGTACTCATCGAGAAAATAGGCGAATACCCTGTCCCAGTATTCGGATGAAAAATTGACGGTATGCAGCGGGATGCCGAGCTTCTCGGCAACGGCCATGGCATCCGAGAGATCTGCGGCGGCGCTGCAGTACTCCTCGCTATCGTCCTCCTCCCAGTTCTTCATGAACAGTCCCTCGATCTCATATCCCTGTTCTAGCAGGCGCAATGCTGCCACGGAGGAGTCCACGCCACCCGAGAGGCCGACGAGCACTTTTCCCCGACTAGCGCTCTTCACCCTTGTACCAGGCCTGGAGAGGCAGCACGATGGCGGGCTCGCCGTTGTGGCCGTACCAGCTGTCGACGGCATATTGCACGCCTTCCCTGTCACTGATCACAGCAGTCCAGTGGACTCCGAACAGCCAGCGGCGGCGGGAAGTGCGCTCATTGACACTATGCCACCTGAGTAACCCGGATCGGTCGAGCTCTTTCAGGTAGGTCGTGGAGTTGGTCGACTCGGAGATGCAGTCCAGCTGTCCTCCCTTCGGGCTCGGGGGCGCGTCGGACGGATTCCTTCCAAGATCATCGAGTGTACCGTTCTTTGGTCCGACAAGGCGCTCGAATAGCCCGATTGCCCGGGCAATGCGTTGGCGTTCCTCGGCGGGAGTTTCGACGTCTTTGAAAAGCTGCGTGATTTGTGCTCGTTCATGACTGTCGAGGGAGACTGGAACAATGATGT
>JASFPB010000205.1:0-4664 GCA_050116235.1 Chromatiales bacterium
ATCGGGTCGTCGCCATCGAGATTGAGCATTGCAATCAGTTTGTGGCCGATTTTCTCATTCTCCAGCGCATACTTGACCAGATCGACTGTGTCAGCTTCGTCACTGCTCACGACCGGAGCAGGGGGGGCAGCCGTCGGCTCTTCGCTCTGTGAGGTGCTCTCGCCGTAGATGGCGATGGGCTTTTCACTTTCCGCGACAGAGGAGTAGGCATGATACGCCTGGTCGATGAAATCACTTCCGTCTTCGATTTTCTCGTGGTCGGAAAGTGCAACGCCGATACTGATCCTCGGATGGCTGGTCTCGGGGATCTGTTCGAAAGGATGCTTCTCGACGAGGGTCACAAGCCGCTCGGCAACCTTCTGCAGAAGGCTGCGGTCACTATTGGTCGGGGCAATAAAGGCGAAGGCATGATCACCGATGCGAGCGAGTGTCTTGCGCATTTCCGCGGAGAGTGCGCTACCGAGAATTTCTGCGATCTCCTTGATGATGGTGTTGGACTCCCTCAGTCCCACGGACTCGCGTATCTGCATATACCTGTCGATCGCGATGTAGTAGAGGGCGAATACCTTGCCTGATTGCTGTGTTGCCTCGACGATCTCCGAAGCAGTCCCCTGGAAGTAGTTGCTGCTGAAGAGTCCGCTGAGCAGGTCGATGTTTGGCATTGCAGAGGGTGTCTCTTCGTCCTTGTGCCTCACGATCACCTGTACGCTGCGTTCCTCATCGACAATCACCGGGCTGAATGTCATGTCTGCAGTGAAAGTCTCTCCGTCAAGGCGCTTGCAACTCACTTCGAGAGAGTACTCTTTCTCGTTTGCATGCTGGCTCAGCTTGAGCATGCGTTTGAGATCGCGATGATAGTCGCTCTCAACAAGATCCATAAGGGTGATGGATTCGATTTCGTTATCATCATCATCCTGAGAGATGCCGAAAAGCTCCAGATAGGATGGATTGGCAAACACATGCATGCCTGCGTGCGTATAGCAGATAGCTTCCTTTGACGTGTCCAGCAGCATCTGGCTACGTGTTTCGAAAGAGCGGCACTGCTGTTCCAGGTCATGGATTTTCCGGCTGGCCAGCAAGAGCTGAATGACACGGTTCAGGCGATGAAGCGATTCTGTCTCGTCGTCCGGATCGATGATGTCAGCGACGCCAAAAGCATGCTGCTCCAGTATGGTGGAATCACCAGCCGCCACAACCGATGCTTCCGGGTTATATTGCTGAACACCATAGATGATGGTCTCGAGAGGGATATCGGCACTTGCTCCGTCACAAAGGACCAGGTCAATCCGGCTGGATTGCAGGGTCAACTCGAATTCCTGCACGGAGTTGACATGAAGGCTTTCGATGGCGATGCCATTCGCTCTGAGACGGTTGGCATACTGCTCGGATTTACCGGACTGTAAACCTGCACTGACCATGTGCAGTTTGACAAGCCCGGTGCTTTCGGTCTCCAGTGGTGACTGGTTACGTGCGATTTCCATCGTTTTTAGTAGCTTTTTTTAGTAACACTTAGATAATACTATAAAAAAAATATAAATGAAAAGTGTCAACTTGGTGACAAAGTTGTCAACAAACTGCCTGTGAGAGCGGTAACTTTGATTGCTCTCCCTGGCGTTCGGAAACAAACCGTGGAAGCAGATAGCCAGGCAGGACATTACGCAGCTTCTCCTCGATTTTCAGTGCTTCATCAGCGGGGACGAGGAAGTGCGCGCCTCCCCCGACTTTGTCGAGTTGATGTACATAGTAGGGGAGAACGCCTGCCTCGAACCCCTCCACGCAAAGCCGCTCGAGAACCCCGGCGTCGTCATTGACACCCCTGAGAAGAACGGCCTGATTGAGCAGGTGTATACCGTTCTCGAAAAGTTTCCTGCATACCAGCTGCGTCTGAAGATCGATTTCGTTCGGATGGTTGATGTGCAGGACGATTGTCACTGGTGTGCGGAATTCCCGAAGGATGTCGATGAGAGAATCCGTCACCCTGTCCGGGATGACCACGGGCAAGCGAGTATGGATTCGCAGCCGTCTCAGGCTGCCGAGTGTGCTGATTGAGGCGATCAGGTCTTGCAGCCGCCGGTCGCCGAGTGCAAGTGGATCGCCGCCACTGAGAATGACCTCCTGGATATCTTGATTGCCAAGTCCTTCGAGACATGCGGCGGAAAGCACACGGTCAGGGCGATGAGACTGGTAGGGAAAGTGTCGCCTGAAGCAGTAACGGCAGTGAATCGCACAGGCACCTGTTGTGATCAGCAGGGCGCGTCCATGGTACTTCTGGATGATTCCCTCATGGCCGGTTGCAGCGAGATCACCGACAGGATCACTGACGAATCCGGGCACGCTCTCTTTCTCCGCTTGCAGCGGGAGGACCTGACGCAAGAGAGGATCATGTGGGTCACCCTTTCGCATCCGTGAAGCATAGGCATGCGGCACTTTCACGGGAAAATGCGGCTCTGTGTCAGTCAGGCTCTCGAGCAGGTCAGGGTTGATTTCAAGCCATTCAAGCAGATCATGAATGCGCGAGAAGCCTGTCGCCATCTGCTTTTGCCACTCCGGAATCTTTGGCATCCCTCTGGTTCGGGTTATCATAGTCGTTTGTCTGTTTCTTCGAGGTCAAAATGGCAAGCTACAATACCAACGAATTTCGTGGTGGACTCAAAATCATGCTGGATGGCGATCCATATTCCATCATCGAAAACGAATTCGTCAAACCCGGCAAGGGGCAGGCATTCAACAGGGTCAAAATACGCAATCTGAAAACCGGGCGTGTTATCGAGAAGACATTCAGGTCCGGCGAGAGCGTTGATGCTGCAGACGTTCTCGATTTGACTCTCCAGTATCTCTACAACGACGGGGAGTACTGGCATTTCATGGATCCGGATAGTTTTGAGCAATACCAGGCCAGCAAAACAGCCGTGGGTGATGCTGTCAACTGGATCAAGGAACAGGATCTCTGTTCCGTGACTCTCTGGAATGGCCAGCCCTTGAGTGTCGAGGCGCCGAATTTCGTCACCCTGAAGATCGTTGATACGGATCCCGGGCTGAAAGGGGATACCTCGGGCGGCGGCGGCAAGCCCGCGACACTCGAAACTGGCGCTGTCGTCCGCGTTCCTCTGTTCGTCCAGGTCGAGGAAGTCATCAAGGTTGACACCCGCAGTGGAGAATATGTGTCACGCGCCAAGGACGAATGAGCGACTGGCAACCTTGCACGACCCCGGAAATTCTCAGGGATCGGGCAGAGGCACTGGCCACGATCAGGCAGTTTTTTGCCGAGCGACAGGTTCTCGAGGTCGATACTCCGGTACTTGCTTCTGCCGCCAACCCGGATATGGCAATTGAATCCCTCGCGCTGAACGTTCAGGGCTCGCGTCACGGCGAGCCGTATTTCCTGCAGACTTCACCTGAGTTCTTCATGAAACGCCTGCTGTGTGCAGGTTCCGGCTCCATATACCAGCTGTGTCATGTATTCAGGGACGATGAACTTGGCCGCTATCATAATCCCGAGTTCACGATGCTCGAATGGTATCGCACAGACTTCGACATGTTCAGTCTCATCGAGGAGGTCGAGACGCTCATGGGAGTGCTGATGCCGGCTCTTGGGACGCCGGCAACCAGGATCAGCTATCACGCATTATTCGAGCAGGCCACCGGTCTGGATCTCAGAACCGCCTCTCCTGGAGAGATCAGGAAACTCGCGGCTGATCTCGATATTGTCGTATCACCGAAGCATCCTGATGACGGCCTGATCGAGATGATTTTCAGCATCGCAACAGCATCCTGGATGAGAGAACAGCCAGCAGTTGTCGTGTATCACTTTCCAGCTTGCCAGGCTTCACTGGCGAAACTCTCACCGGATGATCCCGCAGTGGCACTGCGCTTTGAGTACTATGTCGATGGCGTGGAACTGGCCAATGGTTTCGAGGAACTGGATGACCCGATCGAACAGAGACGCCGATTCGACCTCGAGAATGCAAGGCGCAGGGAACGTGGAGCCCGGGCAATGCCTGTCGATGAGCATCTCCTCGCAGCGCTCGAGCAGGGCATGCCGGCCTGCTCTGGAGTGGCTGCCGGTATTGATCGTATCCTCATGATCAGGAATCGTCAGCCGGATATTGCCTCTGTTATGGCGTTTCCCTTCGCACGTGCATGAGATTCACACGGGAAGAGGGCTGCTGAAAGAACCGGTATTAATCTCATGCATGTCGGCAGCGGATGATGGCGCAGCGCATCTCTGCCGGAGTTATTTTTCGGCCACCAGGTAGCAGATCCAACCGGCATCGGCATCTGCGGTGGTCACAATCTCGAAGTCACCATCGCTTTCGCCATCCTCATCGTATCCCTGCCACCAGGTTGTAATCCGTCTGAAACCGCATTCTTCCAGGAGATCGCGGATCTCAGGCAGTGTCCAGAGGCGCCAGTCGTAATGGAAAGCGCGTTCCATGCGCGTGCCGTCCGGAAATGCAAAATGGATACTGCAGAGGAGTCCGTTGTCTACCGGGTTGTAACGCTCCTGCTCCCAGATGTAGGTGAAGCTGTAGCCATCAACGTCGATTTCACGCTCTTCGATGACTTCCTGGAATGCCTCGTAGCCGCCATAGGCATCAAGAAAGAGTATGCCGTCATCGACGAGCGCCCGGTATGCACGCTTGAAATAGCGTTTGAGACTTTTC
>JASFPB010000206.1:0-4632 GCA_050116235.1 Chromatiales bacterium
CCGTCGGTGCCAAGGTTGCCACCATGCTTGGTGAAACCGTGGCGGACTTCCGAAGCAGTGCGATTACGATTGTCCGTCAGGCAGTCGACAATAACCGCCGTACCGCCCGGCCCGTAACCTTCGTAGCGTATTTCGTCAAAGTTGCCCTCCTCGCCGCCACCGGAGCCTTTCTTGATCGCGCGATCGATGGTGTCGTTGGGCATATTGGCCTTTTTGGCCTTGTCGACAGCAAGACGCAACCTGGGATTGGCATCGATATCGCCGCCCCCCTCTTTCGCGGCAACCGTGACCTCGCGGATCAGCTTGCTCCAGATCTTGCCTCTTTTCTTGTCATTAGCCGCCTTTTTATGCTTGATGTTGGCCCATTTGCTGTGTCCAGCCATTAAATCCTCGCCAGAAAAATAATCGAAACAGTCACAGATACTAACATCCCGCTGCTCTGCTTCTGAAACAGAGCGGCATGCTGGAAGCCGGCAGAATGGCTGCAGAAATCAGCGATAGACCTCGAACAGCGTGATGCCGGCTCTGCCGACGGGCAGAATGGCGTATCCGCCCGATTCGCGGTGACGGAGATCAAGCTGTTTGTCATCAAAGCCCACAAGAACACCCTCGAGCTCGACACCGTCCTTCCGGACGACACGTACGCGATAACCGATGTAATCTCCAGCCTTTTCGGTCTCGGTCGTCCGGTAATCGTAGTCGCTGTCCATGGGTGGCGCGGAATTTGGCGCTTCGTCAAAACTGTATTCCTGCAAAGGTCCGTCGACGCTGTAGCCGATAATCTCGTCTGGTGGCTCTTCTGCTTCAGGCGGCGTAGTCTCGACTACTTTTGTCGGTGCCTCGGCAGGGGCCGTTTCGACAGGCTCCGCCCGGGGGACCAGTTCCTGCAAATCACTGGGGGCAGCATCTTCACGGGGTTCGATCGTGCTTGTCAGTTCGCCAACATTCGTGATGCCAATAAAGATCGCAACAATAAAAGCAATGGCCACCATCAGGGTGTAACCCAGGCCCACGATGAGCCCCCCCAGCAGGCCGGCATCGAGCACGAGCGCGAAAACCAGCACGGAGATAACGGCGAATATCAACCAGCCCAGCCACTGGAAATCGGAAATATTCACAAACAGATACATGACGCCGAAGGCGAGTACCGAAACGACAACCGCGAGGAAAACCCAGCCAAGTCCGCTCCTTCCGGCACCTGCAACACGTGCAATGAGGCTGGTCAGCCACACGACCAGCAGAAAAACAGACAGCAAGGAAATTACGGCAATCCAGTTCATGGTGGGCAGTCCTGATTTCAGCTAATGAATCCTGTTTTCCTCAACAGGTCCTCGTTGATATCCGTTTTCTCACCGGATAACCCGGCCCTCTCCCCGAGCATCAATCGCTCGAGATAACGGGCGATGAGGTCGACCTCCAGGTTGACCTCACTCCCGGGCACGTAGTCTCCGATGATGGTCTCCTGGAGCGTATGGGGAACAATGTTGAGCTCGAATCGTGCACCATCGACCTTGTTGACTGTCAGACTCGTTCCATCGACACAGACCGATCCCTTCTGGGCGATATAGCGCGCGAGCACATCGGGCGCCTCGATGACAAAGCGTTCCGAGCGTGCATCCGGGGACCTCTCGAGAACCGTGCCGATACCATCAACATGGCCACTGACAAGATGACCGCCGAGACGGTCCGAAAGTGTCAGGGCCTTCTCGAGATTGACGCGACTGCCCACCTTGAGGTTTCCGAGCGTCGTCAGCGCCAGTGTCTCGTTGGAGACATCCGCCGAAAACCCGTCTCCCGGCAGCTCGACCGCCGTGAGACAGACGCCATTGACTGCAATGCTGTCACCCATGGCGACGTCGGAAAGGTCCAGCTTGCCTGTAGCGATCGAGAGACGCATATCACCGTTTCGCGATTCCATGCGTGTGATGGTTCCAGTTGCCTGGATGATGCCTGTAAACATGTGACTAGTTTCCGGGAAACAGCGTCAATCGGATATCAGGGCCAATCTGGCGCAATTCCGAAATGCTCAGTTCGATTCTTTGCTCCATTGTGCCTATCCCCGGCAGATGCAGCAATCCTCGCGCCATGTTTCCCATGAGGTGGGGCGCCATGTAGATAACCAGCTCATCGACGAGGCCGGCAGCAACAGCCGCGCCCGCAAGTGTCGCGCCGGACTCGACAAGCACCTCGTTGATGCCGAGTTCGGCAAGATGCGCAAGTACCGCATCGAGATCGATCTCGTTACTGTGATCCTGTTTCAGGAGAGTCGCCCCTGCAGCCAGCAGACTGTCAGCGACAGTCTCGTCCTCGCTCGTGGTCACAATGACCGTCTCGCCGGGCTGCCTGAAAACCCTGGCGTCGGGGGAGATCGCAAGATGGGTATCGAGCACGACCCGCAGCGGCTGGAGAATCTCTTCCTCGCTGGAGACGCCATCGAGTGCATCCGCCGGAAGGCGCACCGTCAGGGCAGGATCATCGGCCAGCACGGTGCCGATGCCGGTGACAATCGCAGAACTGCGCGCCCGCAGTCTCTGCACGTCGCGGCGCGAGGCATCCGAGGTAATCCACTTGCTCTCGCCGCTGGCCATGGCCGTGCGGCCATCGAGGCTCATGGCGAGCTTGCAGCGAACATAAGGCCTCCCTTGCACCATGCGCTTGATGAACCCGGGGTTGAGTTTTGCTGCCTCTTCCTCGAGCACGCCGGTCAGAACTTCGATACCGGCCGAGCGCAGCTGTTCCAGCCCCTCTCCTGCAACGAGAGGATTCGGATCCTGCATGGCAACCACAACACGCTCCACACCGGCTGCGACAAGCGCATCACTGCAGGGCGGGGTACGCCCGTGATGGCAGCAAGGCTCGAGTGTCACATATGCCGTTGCGCCGGCAGCCCTGCTGCCGGCACTGGCCAGCGCGATCTTTTCAGCATGGGGCTCTCCGGCCCTGCGATGCCACCCCTCGGCAACAAGCTCTCCGTTCTTGACGAGAACGCAACCGACGCGCGGATTGGGATCAGTCGTGTAGAGTCCAAGGCGCGCGAGCCTGATGGCGCGCGCCATCCAGGCTTCATGGTTCATTTCTTGTTGTCAGCGCCATCTGCACCCTCTTCCTCCACTTGCTCGATAAAATCGAGTTGCTGCCTGCGTGCCTCGGGGGTCGGCTGGGTCTGGAGCATCTCGATTTCTTCGCGAAAAGCGTTCACATCCTCGAATTTCCGGTAAACCGAGGCAAAACGCACATAGGCCACCTGGTCGAGCCCCCGCAGTTCATCCATGACCAGCTCGCCTATCTTGCGCGAAGGGACCTCCGACTCGCCCCCGGAGGCAAGTTTGCGCGTGATGCGGTTGATGGCTGCCTCGATCTGGTCTGTGCTGACAGGGCGCTTTTCGAGTGCACGGGACATACCGGCACGCAGCTTGCGGCCATCGAAGGAGACGCGGCTGTTGTCAGTCTTGACAACGCGCGGGAGGTTGAGCTCGACGGTCTCGTAGGTCGTGAAGCGCTCGGAGCAGACGCTGCACTGTCGCCGCCGCCGCACCTGGTCGCCCTCACCCGAGAGGCGGGAGTCGACGACCTTGGTGTCCTGGGCGCCGCAGAAAGGGCAGCGCATTCAGCGTCTCCGGCTCACTTGTAGACCGGATGCCGCGCACAGACAGCGAGAACCTTTTCCCTGATCTCTCCGATCCTTGCCTTGTCGCCGCGGGAATCGATGACATCGCACATCCAGCCGGCGAGCTCGACAGACTCCTGCTCACCGAAACCGCGCGTCGTGATAGCCGGTGTACCGACACGGATACCGGAGGTCACGAAAGGTGACTGGGGATCGTTCGGCACGGCATTCTTGTTGACTGTGATGTTGGCCTCGCCGAGCCAGGCATCCACATCCTTTCCGGTCAGCCCCGCCTCGATGAAGCTGACGAGAAAGAGGTGATCATCCGTCCCGCCCGAAACGACATCGTAGCCACGTTCCATGAAGACCTTTGCCATGGCACGGGCATTGCGGATAACCTGCCCCTGATACTCGACGAAACCCGGCTCCATGGCCTCCTTGAAGGCAACAGCCTTGGCGGCGATGACATGCATCAACGGTCCACCCTGTGTGCCCGGAAATACCAGTGAATTGAATTTCTTCGCAAGCTCCTCGTTCTCCCGGGCGAGTATCAGTCCGCCACGTGGCCCGCGCAGGGTCTTGTGCGTTGTGGTCGTGGTGACATCGGCGATGTTGACGGGACTCGGATAATGACCGGTGGCGACGAGTCCGGCGACATGAGCCATGTCGACGAAAAGCCAGGCGCCCACCTCGTCGGCAATGTCACGAAAGCGTTGCCAGTCCACAACAAGGGAGTAGGCGGAGAAGCCCGCCACAATCATCCGGGGCTTGTGCTCACGCGCAAGGCGCTCGACCTCTTCGTAGTCGATTTCACCGGTCTCCGCGTTGAGTCCGTACTGGACAGCATTGTAGATTTTCCCGGAGAAGTTGGGCTTTGCGCCATGAGTCAGGTGACCGCCATCGGCCAGGCTCATGCCGAGGACGGTATCGCCGGGTTCGCAAAGCGCCATGTAGACAGCGGCATTTGCCTGGGAACCGGAATGTGGCTGGACATTGGCATAAGCCGCATTGAAGAGTGCCTTCGC
>JASFPB010000207.1:0-4631 GCA_050116235.1 Chromatiales bacterium
GTCTCGACGATTGCAGCGGCTTTCCATCCACATCCGGTTATTCTGCGGATGTCGGATTTCAAGTCCAACGAGTATGCAAACCTTGTCGGTGGCGAGCACTATGAACCGCACGAGGAGAACCCGATGATCGGTTTCCGCGGTGCCTCACGCTACCTCGACCCGGGCTTTCGGGTCTGTTTCGAGATGGAGTGCGAGGCGATACGTCGCGTGCGCAATGACATGGGTTTGACGAATCTCGAACTCATGATCCCGTTCGTGCGTACACTCGAGGAGGCGAAGGGCGTTTCCGAGCTTCTGGCAAGTAACGGCCTCGGTCGCGGAGAGAACGGGTTGCGACATATCATGATGTGCGAGCTTCCCTCGAACGCCGTCCTCGCAGAAGCGTTCCTCGAATACTTTGACGGCTTTTCTATCGGTTCCAACGACATGACGCAGCTGACCCTCGGCCTCGACCGGGATTCCAGCCTCGTCGCCTCTTCGTTCGATGAGCGCAACCCGGCAGTCAAGGCGATGCTCAAGATGGCGATCGACGCCTGCCGCAAGCAGGGCAAGTATGTCGGCATCTGTGGTCAGGGCCCGTCCGATCATCCCGAGCTGGCCGAGTGGCTCATGGAACAGGGCATCAGCAGCGTTTCATTGAATCCTGATACCGTCCTCAGCACCTGGCTCAAACTTGCGGAACAAACCGGATGAACAGCAGGCCGGAGAAGGGGGCCTTCAAGGGTGCCTGGCTCACGGATGTCGACGATACACTGCTGAAGTCCGGCTTTCGTCCCGGTGACGAATGGATCGGGGAACTTGCCGGTTTCGTAAGTAAACTCAAAAACCACGGTATTCTCTGGGCGCCTGTGAGCGGTGTTGCTCTCGGCAAGATGGGCCCGCGCATGCTCTACCGTCTGCCGGAAGAGCTGCTCAGCAATGTGTACTACTTTGGCGGCGAGGGAAGCACCAGAAGCCACTATGACGTGGCCAGCGGCAAGTGGGTCGACGACCCGGTTTTCAAGCGACATTTCAGTGATGCCCAGGCGCTCGCGGTCATCGGAGAGGATGAGTTGCGTGCCTGGTTTGCCCACCACTATCACACAGACGATCTGCATGATGAACGCATCGAGAGGCATATCGCGGACGCGCAACAAGTACTGGAACAGAAAGGCTTTTCCGGGATGCCATGCATCGTCGATCAGATGAAAGCAAAGCTCGAGGAGCATGGTTTCGACAGCAGCAACTCCGAAACCTATTTCCGCGGAGGCGCGCTGAGCTGGATGATGTTTGGTGACATCTCCGTACAGCACTACAAGGGCGAGCGCGAGACACAGGTGCGCATGGCCATCAGCCATTTTATCCGCGACAGGCTCGAGGAACTCGATCACCTCAGGGCGCTTGGTGACAATGGTATCGGCATGCCCTACATGCATGCTACACGCGGCATCAAGCTGGTCCTGATGGGAAATGACAAGGGGAGGGCAGCTGAGGAACTGCACCATGTCATGGGTATACCGGCAGACCATATCCTCTTTGTTGGCAACGAGCTTTTCGACGGTGGCAATGACGATACGGTACGCCGTGTCGAGAATGTCGTGCTGCTGTCAGTGGGTGAGAAAGAGGATCCTGGCGTCATCGACGGTGGCGTACAGGTTGGCGCCAACCGGCACTGGATGGAGTGGATCGTTGCAGAGCTCGATCGGGGCGTTCAGTGGCCTGAGATCCTGAAACAGCTTCCTGCCGAAGCGGAAAGGAAGCTTGTCACGGACCGTGTCACAGACCAGCGCGCTTACGCATCGAAAACGTCCGTCTGGCACGGCCAGATGGCGGAGAGGATTCCTGTCGAGGTACTGACTCACCTGCTCCTGAAACACCGCCAGGCCTACGTAGAAAACCGTCAGGTTCTGGTTGCGATGCGGCGCATCCAGTATGAAATGGTATCGCGGCTCGCCTCGCTCGAGCGCTACCATTACGACGAAGCCATCAAGATGGCGCGCGGACTTCTACGCAGCAGCGATGGTAATGTCGACGAACAGCGAGTGGCCAGGGCAGGCGAGCTGATCCGCCTGCTCTTGCCGGAACTCAAGCTTAGCCTGACGAAAATCTTTATCGATCGACATGATCTCGGCAATAATACTGTGCACAAGTATCTCGATGGTGCTGATAACCTGGATGCCGTGCGTGAGGCTGTTGCGACACTGATCCGTACCAGTGCCGATGTCGAGGATCCGCAACCGGAACTGGATCGCCTCGAGGAGACTGTCAGCAACTGGAAGCAGCGTATCAATGATGCCTTTGGCCTCTATCTCGAGCATTATCGCCAATGGAAAAGCGAGCAGCAGCGTATCGAACAGGCCATTGTCTCCGAGCCGCTTACCCGGCCTCTTCTCGATCATGTCTCTCCCGATGAGCTTTTTCGTTTCTTCAAGTGGATAATCCCTCGCATCGGGGATCTCCCGCATCTGAAGGATCTCGACAAGCCAACCATTGTCCTCGTCACGGGAACCTCGGGCGTTGGCAAATCGACGATTGCAAAACAGATATCGAAACAGCTCGGAATTCCGACAGGCTTTTCCTCCGATATTGCCTGCCGCGCAGTCATGCGCGAGGCCAGCAGCTTCCTGCTCGGCGGTGAGAAGTCGAGGGAACTCTTTCCCGAACTCTACGGTTCCTCGTTCGATGTGGATTCGCTCGAGTGGTTCTACGGTCATGCGCTCATGACCATGGTCGGCGTCACTGGCAGCATCGACCGCCTTGTCAAAGAGAACGTCTCGGCTGTGATTGACGGCGTCGCGCTGATTCCCGGAACCCTGCCGGAGATTTACTTCGAGAAGGCCAACATCGTCTGGATCGTCGCCTGCGTGCGCGAGGAGACGCAGCATTTCGAACGCCTTGGCATGCGTGACGAGACCGGTGTCGAACGCGGTGGTGCGGATCGTTACAAGGAACGCTTCAGAGCGATCCGCAACAACCACGACAGGCTTGTGCAGATGGGTGAGCGAGCTGGTGTACTCGTTGTCGACAACAGCGGTGACCTGAAGGTCGCGCTTGACGATGTGCTCGAGCGAGTACGCGATCCTTTCGCCGACCGTGGGCTCCCCGTCGATGACGAGGTGCGCGAGTGTACCTGGAACAGCTTGCACGAAAGGACGACATGGGAAATCCAGAGTGACATGAAATGAGCAGAAGCATCCTTTTAAGCACCCTGTTCCTTGCAGTTGCTGGCTGCTCGCATCTGGCCAGTAATGACGGTGATGTCGTATACCTGTGCACCA
The DNA here is from genome assembly GCA_050116235.1 of Chromatiales bacterium. Taxonomy (GTDB): domain Bacteria; phylum Pseudomonadota; class Gammaproteobacteria; order Chromatiales; family Chromatiaceae; genus Sva-25. Next base: position 3,258 of record JASFPB010000207.1, read on the forward strand.
GCGGCGAGCTGCCTGTGGCATCCTATCCGTCCCCGGAAACAGCCGTTCTGTCCTACAGGGGAGAGCAGCATCGCCTGCAACACGTCAGGTCCGGAAGCGGTGCGCGTTATGCGGGCGATAACTTTGTCTGGTGGACCAAGGGTGATGAGGCATCACTGATCGCCATCGAGAGTAACGGATCGATGGGTAAACGTCTCGAGACGTGTCATGTCGCCAACGGGAAATAGATCGTTACACCGGATTTCCGGATTCAGGTCTCTTCAATCCCACGGCTGTATCTGACAACTCACTGCACCTCAATGCTCTTGACGTTCTCTGCGTCATGAATATTGCAGGTACCGAGCCCCTCTACCGAGACTGTCAGCTTTTCCGATTTAGCCATGAGCAGGATCTCGTAGCTGGCACGCCCTCCGATACCCCGAAGGTCGATCGAGAAACGTTCCGAACGATTGCAGCGATGGGTCCTTCGCATTGGTGTCGTGAAGTCGAACATGACATAGGGTGAGGTGGAGGAGGCCCAGATGCTCCCGATAACACCCTCACCGGAGCCAGCGAAGGCGGTAGATGAGATGCTTGTAATCAGGAGCATGGCAGATAGAAATCGCATTTTCCGGATCCTCTGTCACTGTATTACATCCGTGCAGTCTAGCATCGCCAGGAATCCTTGCTGTCGAGAACGAATTGACTCGAGGAGCGCGAGCATGAACAGTCAGGTCTATGATCTGGATAGCGCTTCAGGTAGCGGGGCGCAGGAGCAGCTGGCCGCTGAAAGGCACGGCATGCTGTAATCTGATACCAGGTTCCGGTCATTTATCTATTCAAGAGTCAGACAACAGGCAGTTTCCATTGGTCGAGATTCATGCAATACCCTATGTTCCCGGTGTGATAGAGGGCAGCATCAGCCGCAACCCCGGGAATGCAGGGGGTATCCTCGTCGTTCCAGGCATGGCGCTACCCGCAGAGATCCTGGCCGACGGAGTTATTGCGGTCGAGGGTGCCATGTTCTCTCACCCGATGCTGACTCTGCTTGCCCGGGGTGTTCCTACTGTGATCATGTCTGCTGAACAGGCTGCAGGATTGATTGATGGAGAGTTGATATCTCTGGATGGTTACTCGGGTATTGTCAGAAACCTCTCTTCTGATACAGCCTTTAGAGCGCAACTGCCAGTCATACCAGAGCCGGGAGAGAGTGTTCTGACAGCGGATGGCGTGAGCATCAGCTTGCGGGCAAGTGTGCGCAATGCATCCGGCGCAGCCCGGGCTAAAAGCATGGGCGCCGAATCCATCGGGCTGGTGCGTACAGAGTTTCTTGAGCCGGCGGACGGCAGGAAACCGGACAGACGATTCTATCGACAAGCATTCGACGAACTGCTC
>JASFPB010000208.1:0-4596 GCA_050116235.1 Chromatiales bacterium
GCCACGTGCAATGCCATGTTGTCATGCTGTAACACACCATCACTTCAATGGTGAAGGTATCCCGAAGCGATGGCATCTGAATGTTGCCTGCTAGGTGACTTAAGCTGCGATGTACATTCGAGGTATCTCAAATCGACGAAGGTCAGGATGCTAACAAGACGACCTGTGAAACATACCTGTTTACTATTAAATATTCGAATGAATAATCGTTCTTGAATTAAAAGAAAATATATAACGAATGATATTTATCAGTTCGCAAAAATATCATCAAAAATCTGTCATGAACAACAAACTACTGGACTATATACAGAGCAGGAGATAGGGATTTTTCCGGTAGCACAAAATCTGTGTGAAAAAGGGATTGGAAGGAATCATCATTACACTACGGAGGCTTTGAAATGATCCGGTTAGCACACAAATTAACTCGATTTACAGGCCTGTTACTGGCAATCCTTCTTGTACCCACCCTCTCCATGGCTGGTGTAACAGACATGGGTAAAAAGTCCGTGCGGGATATTGAAGAGTTTGTCGAGCGCCAGGGTGCTTTTTGCATCAGGGATGACTTTGGAGACTTTGCATATACAGATACCGGTGACCGTTATGGCACATGTCCTTTTACCGAGCTTCTTTTTGCCCCCCCTGTCAAAAACTTCCTCGGGCTGGGCAATGCGGATGGCAGCATCGGCGCATCTGTTGACTATGCAGGCCTGACCGACGTCTATCTCGGTGGTGCACTTGGTACAGAGTATCGAGGAAAGATCGAGGAATCGGTATTACCCGATGGTCGTGCGAAAGTTCGCGTCTCGCTGAAAACAACGTATGCATTTTCATACGCTGTTGAGAATGGTGACTATGCGGCAGGCGCACTTCTCTTCGGTTCTCGGGTTGACGATGGTGGGCCATATGCTCTGGGCGAGAGTAAATTCGATATTGAATTTACCAATACAGCGGTTGGCGCCCCACTCCCTGACTTGATCCAGCTTCTGGTTGTCCCGGAACCAGGCCAGGAAATCCTCTTCCTCAAGTTCTACGCTGAAGCGCAGGGTCCACTCCCAGGTGGTGGAGAAGGCACGCTGCTTGTACGCCAGGCCTGCCCGGCTCCTTGCTCACCTGATTTAGTATTCAGCAAGGAGACCATCAAGATTCAACCTGCAGACTAGCAGGAAATCAACTTGACGCCCGGCAGTTGCCGGGCATTTTTTCTGGTGTCAGTTTGGGCTTCTGAATGCAGATGCACGAAGAAATCCCATAAGCAGCAACAGCATCAGGAGCATTGGCCAGCTGATGTTTCCTCCTCCGCCTGAGGATGTGGTTTGCTGATCATCGGAGGTAAAGCTCTCTGTTTCGACAGGTGCGATTGGGTCCTCATCCTCTGTCTGAACCTCCTCGCTCTCTGCAACCGGTTCAGCCAGTACCCTGCTTTCGATCTGCGTCTCTGCCACAGTCATGGTTTCAAACTTGAGTGACTGGGCGTCATACATGCTCTTGAAAGCAGCCACCTCCGGCGTGTCATCATCCCTGTAGAGATCCATCAGGCTTCCGTGCGAGATCGACTGATAGTTCAACATCACCTCGACATTAAGATCACCGGAACCCTTGTTTTCGAAGCGGTAGGTGATTTCATCGAAACCGTTGTTGAAGTCATCATCATCGCCTGCCCTACCCCGGACGGCGATGTCGCGCGGCACACGCTTCTTGTCGAATCCTTGTGGCGTTAGACGGTTATCCTTCAGGTACTGTGCGCCCCTGAGAAGTGTGAAGGTCACATTCCCGTCCGTATCTCCCATGACGGCCTCGTAGATCTGTACCTGGTCTTCGCCGGTGATAAGATCATGGTGCGACTCGAAACCACTCAGATCTGTGTCGTTATCAGCGCCAACGATAGAACCATCCTGATTGACCTTGCCTGATTCGAAAACGACCGCCCCGTTGCTGTCAGTGACCCTGAGATGCAGCCACATGCGCCGTGAAGGATAGGATGTCGGAGCCTTGTGGCCTGAATTGTTCGCGAGTCGCACGACAATCTTGGCTTCGTCATCCTCGATGTCAGCCGAGAGTATCTCGAGCTTCACGGCGTTCTGTAACATCTCGCGGGACCTGGCAATGTTGGCATCGATGTTGGTGATATCAACATCCAGTGCCGCAGCGTTATCTCTGAGAAGAGTCAGCATGACCGTATTGGCACCGGAAAAACGATGCTTTGCAAAATCTTCTCTTACCGGCAATGTCGATGGGCGGGTTGAAATCTTTGAACTCGTCGCAGGCATGTGGCAATCCTGGCAACTTTTCGGGTTGCTGCCGGTATCACTGAAAATCGAGTTCTCCCACTCCGTGTAGGGCATCTGTTCCGGAAACTCCGAACCTGGTGTGCTGGATGCAAGGTTGCCATTGCCATCGACAAAGGGGGTTTTGAGGTTGTGGCAGGTGGCGCACAGCCTTGAATCGGACATGTGTTCCCCGTATTGAGGTGTGATTCCTGTCTCGTTGATCATCGGTTGCTGGAGGGGATCACTGTATTGCCCGAAGGCGACTTTCTCGTCACTGATCTCGACATTGCCTGAAAACCCCTCCAGGGTCCCCAGCGAAGCATCATCCTCGATCTTGTGACAGTAAGTGCAACTGACGCCATTCATCGCTGCATCATGCAAGGAGTGCGAGGAATCGAGAAGGCCCTTGCCACCCAGTATGGCGGCCTCGCCATCGCTTTCGTAGTTCGCCATCGGGGCATGACACTGTGAACATTTATCATTGATCACATCAGCGAGATGCGCATTGCGTTTGAGCTCTGCAGCAACTTTCGCCTTCCAGTAAGGGTCTTTGGCCGCGTTGGCTTTCATGGATGCGCTCCACTCCTGCACGATCGAGACATCCTCGCCGAGGCTGTCTTTCAAACCATCGTGACAATCGCTGCAATTGCCCGATCCGGAAAAGTGTGTGGTGGTGAAACGGGTATCTTCAGCGGCGGCTGTGAGGGAGAAGAAAAGAAGTAGGAAAAAGGTAAAGACTTTGTGATTGGTGGCTGCAAACATTCCGGTACCTCAGGGAAAGTTTATTCTGTTTATCAGGCATCCCGCGGCCAAAACGGCGAGCAGAAAACCTCAACAACCAGGCATCACCAATAGAAACGATCTTTCGCTACAAGGCGGCATCCTGCCGGGAAGGTGGTCATTCATGCCAAGAATGGCATGAATAAATACATATTTTTCAGTTATTTATATGCCTTTATTATTATTTGCTTGATATTATGCCGAAAAACTGCACGAAAATCAGTGGAATCTTGCTTGTTTTGACATATATCAAAGAGAACCTGCTGAGAAGAATGTCTTTTCCGGCCGGATGACAAGAATAAAGAGAAAGGCTCCCGCAGGAGCCTTTGATCTTTTCCGGGGTGAACAGCGCGTAGCTGGCTAGCGACCTCGTCCGCCGCCACCCATACCACCGCCCTGGCCGCCACGGCTGCCTCCATAGGCACCGCCATAACCGCCACGCTGACCGTAACCCTGACCGCCGTAGCCCTGGCCCTGACCGCCGTAGCCCTGGCCCTGACCGCCATAGCCCTGGCCCTGACCGCCGTAGCCCTGGCCCTGACCGCCGTAGCCCTGGCCCTGACCGCCGTAGCCCTGGCCCTGACCGCCGTAGCCCTGGCCCTGACCGCCGTAGCCCTGGCCCTGTCTACCGTAGCCTTGTCCCTGGCCAGCGCCTTGCCCGGCACCCTTGCGATACTGGTACTGATGCTGATAACGGTGTTGCAACTGCTTTTTTCCCTGTGCCTGTCCGGGAGCCTGAACTGTCCGTTCCGGCACCCGCAAATCGAGTTCCTGATCAGCTGCCGAAACCTCTCCTGTCACCAGGAGACTCAAGGGTAAGACTGAAGCGGATAGCACTCCGAGTGTGCGGGTTTTCATTTTCATCGCGATTCTCCTTGCGAAATATGCTTGTGTGGAAAGACTCATATACAACTGTGACGATTGTGCAATTCGCCAAAGCCCTGAATCAATTATGAGCAATTCACACAGACAAGCGTCATGATTTATCTCAATACAATAGATTTGCTTATATGCCTGCATGCCACAGGGAGTGCAACCTCTCAGACGACCTGGTCCCGGGATGCAAACTGTTTCAGGACGTCTTTGATAAAGACATCACGCAGTCTCTCCTGCGAGAATTGCTCCTCGTCTATGACGGGCAGCCGCGGCATATGTAGCAGAAGCGTCTGGGCGAAGACACCCGAATCTGTCGCCACCTCGTTACGCTCTTCATCGTAGAGGGGTGTGGTGCCAAGGCCACAGCTTGGCGAACGGCTCTTGAGTACTGCGCCGTCGATGCGACCGACGAGTTTCGCAATACTGCGATGGGAGAAGTCGCGCAAGGCACCGGTCACGTCGAGTTCCTCTTCGACACCAAGCACCTCGACCATGCCATCGAGGTTGCGCACGAGCTGGACAGGTGGTCGCGGGATGCCCAGGCCAGCCTCGGCTTCCGGGCAAAGCGGGAATATATCGAAGTGTTCCGGAAGCAGGTTCCTGACAAGAGCGTTCGACTTGTCGCCACCGTCGTAGCGAACCGGCTGCCCCAGCAGGCAGGCGCTGACGATGA
>JASFPB010000209.1:0-4565 GCA_050116235.1 Chromatiales bacterium
TAGATTGCCACAGTCGCTGAAGCTCCTTCGCAATGACAATGTTGGAATGTCCACCCAAGACTTCTCTTCTAATGTGTAGAGCATTGCAGTACCCAACAGGAGAGCAGCGAGGTGTGTCTCAGCGTGGCGGGTTGGCGAGCACCGGCCAGGGCGCGCCGACGCGCGCATTAAATGGAAGTCATTGAAAAGCGATGCAATAAAAAAGCGGCCAAAAGGCCGCTCTCTGACGCGATCTGAATAAATGATACTCAGAGCATTTCCAGGTCTTCTGCGACTGCATCCAGTCCTGCCTGGGCACACATTTCGTCGGTTTCTCCGGACGGGGCGCCGCTGACGCCGATACCGCCGTAGATGAAGCCGCCGACGTTGATCGGCACGCCGCCAGCGCTCATGATAAGGTCATCGAAACGTCCGACTGCCGTATCTGCGCGGTCCTCGAGTGTCGAGGTTGCCGCATTGAAGTTGGCCGCGGTGTAGGCCTTGCGCTTGCTGATCTCGATGGTGAGATGGGCTGCCAGCGTGTCGCGCAGCATGACCTGCGGGATGCCGTTGCGGTCGACCACGGTGACACCGACATTGATGCCCTCTTTCCGGCACGCCTCGACAGCGGCCATGGCCATTGCCTGGGTGGTCTCCATGGAGAGGCGCTTGATGTTTACGACCATCTCGTCGTCTGCCAGGGCCGGTGAGATGGCGAATGTGAGTGCGAGCGTTGCGATTAGTTTTTTCATCCTGTCTCCTCCTCAGGGTCAATTCTTGATTTGTGCATGTCACGCCTAGCTTATACACTCCGAACGCAAATGCAATACACAGAGATAAAACGGTAATGGGGCTGGCCAAACGCATTATTCCCTGCCTCGATGTCGACAACGGCCGCGTTGTGAAAGGCGTCAAGTTTGTGGACATTCGTGATGCGGGTGATCCCGTCGAGGTGGCACGGCGTTACAACGAGGAGGGTGCTGACGAGATCACCTTCCTCGACATCACTGCGAGTTCCGATGATCGCGAGACGATCGTGCACGTGGTGGAGGATGTTGCCAGCGAAGTCTTCATACCCCTGACGGTTGGTGGCGGAATCCGCACGGTCGAGGATATCCGTCGCATGCTCAACGCAGGTGCTGACAAGGTCGCGATCAATACGGCTGCAGTCTTCAACCCGGAATTTGTGCGCGAGGCTGCCGAGAGCTTTGGCTCACAGGCGATCGTCGTTGCCATCGATGCCAAGCGTGTCAGCAAGGAGGGGGAGCCCGACCGCTGGGAGATCTTCACCCACGGCGGACGCAAGCCGACCGGCCTCGATGCCGTCGAGTGGGCGAAGAAAATGGCCGACTACGGTGCCGGCGAGATCCTGCTGACGAGCATGGATCGCGACGGTACGAAAATCGGCTTCGACAATGCGCTCACACGCGCCATTGCGGAAGCTGTGCCTGTCCCCGTGATCGCCTCGGGTGGTGTCGGTACCCTCGATCACCTGGTCGAGGGTGTCAGGGATGGTGGTGCCGACGCGGTACTCGCGGCATCGATTTTCCACTTTGCGGAATACACCGTCGGGCAGGCCAAGGAGCATATGCGCAAGGCGGGTGTCGAGGTGCGGTTGTGAGCGATATCCTCCAGCAACTCGAAAAGGTACTACAGGAGCGCAAGCAGGCCGATGCGGATTCGTCCTATGTTGCGAGCCTGCATGCAAAGGGGCTCGAAAAAATCCTCAAGAAGGTCGGTGAAGAGGCAACGGAGACTGTGATGGCAGCGCTCGGGCGCGATCGCGACCAGGTGATCTACGAGACCGCCGATCTGTGGTTCCACACTATGGTGATGCTGTCGCATCTCGATATCAGTCATGCCGAGGTGCTGGCAGAGCTGGAGCGTCGTTTCGGCCTCTCCGGACTCGAAGAAAAAGCCCAGCGCAAGGGCTGATACTGATATTATCCACAGGCTCTGATATTCATTCTGAAACGAGGTGATATGACATGGGTTTTGGCGGAATTAGCATTTGGTCACTGATCCTGATCCTGGTTATTGTCCTGCTGCTGTTCGGCACCAAGCGACTCAGGAACGTTGGCACTGATCTGGGTGGCGCTATCAAGGGTTTCCGCAAGGCGATGAAGGACGGTGTCGTCGAGAAAGGCGAGCCGGAGTCGCTCGAGAAGAAAGATGAGGAAAATGTCATCGAGGGTGAATCCACGCGCGAGAAAGACAAGGTCTGATCCGTCCTCTAACCAATCATGTTTGACGTCGGTTTCTGGGAACTGCTGATTATCGGCCTGGTCGCGCTGCTCGTGATCGGCCCCGAACGCCTGCCGGGAGTGGCACGCACGACGGGTGCATGGCTCGGTCGTGCCAAGCGTTTTGTGACCAGCGTGAAATCCGAGATCGACGAGGAGCTGCGCACCGAGGAACTCAAACGTATCCTCAAAGAGCAGAATCTCAGCAATCCTTCGCACTCCATCCTTGAGGAAACCAAAAAGGAATTCAGTGAAATCCAGAAAGAGGTCGAGCAGGCCTTCGAGGAGCGCGCGCCCTCCAGCAACAAGCCCGAGAACAAGAGCGACTGATCGCGAGCAAGCCCCGGCACTTCCCAGATGAGCGAGAGTATCGATAAGGAACAACCCTTTATCGCGCACCTCATGGAGATGCGCGACCGCCTGCTGCGGATCGTGCTGGCTGTTGTCATTATCCTCGCCATCCTGTTCCCCTTCGCCAACGACATCTACGAATTCATCGCCAGGCCGCTCATGGAGAAGTTGCCGGGCGAGATGATCGCGACGGGTACGATCACACCATTCCTGACGCCGCTCAAACTCAGCCTCATCTCGTCGATCTTCCTCGCGATGCCGTACATCCTCTACCAGTTCTGGGCTTTCATCGCACCCGGGCTCTACCAGCACGAGCGGAAAATGGTCATGCCGCTGGTTGTCTCGAGCACCCTGCTGTTCTACCTCGGCATGGCATTTGCCTTCTACGTGGTCTTTCCGCTGGTGTTCGCCTTCATCGTCTCGACAGCACCCGATGGCGTGACGGTCATGACCGACATGGCCGATTATCTCGACTTCGTGCTAACACTTTTCTTCGCTTTCGGTGTCGCTTTCGAGATTCCCATCGCGACCATCATCCTGCTCTGGACCGGGGTCACGACCCGCGAGTCCCTGGCGAAAGGCAGGCCCTATATCATCGTCGGTGCCTTTGTCATTGGCATGCTGCTGACGCCACCGGACGTGATTTCGCAGGTGCTGCTGGCATTGCCGATGTGGGTACTCTTCGAAGCCGGGCTCATCGCCTCGAGGTTTTTCATCCGCAAGCCTGAGGATGAGGTCTCTGAAGCTGAAGAGGAAGAGGGAACGACCACGCAGGCATCATCGTCTTCAAATGACACTGGCGGGCAGGCAAGTGAAGCTCGCGGCGCCGCTGTTGCCTATCCTGATGACTATGTCGAGCCAACGGAGGAGGAGATGGAAGCCGCGCTCGACAGCCTCGACGAGGAGGAGCAGGATGAGAGCGACCGCCAGGCGCCCCCCGTTGAAGAAGATGCATCCGCTGATGATGCGGAAGGCGAAGCCGACCTCTATGAGCAGCGCTACCGCGAGGAATATGACGAGGAGGAGGAAGGCTATTACGACGATGAGGAGGAGGACGAGAATGCAGATGCCATTCTCGAGGACCTCGTCGATTCGAAGCTGAACCGGATCATGTCCCTGCGCATGGAAGGTGATGAAGAGGCTGCGCGGACCCTGCTTTACGAGGTGTTGTCCGAGGGCAACGAGGATCAGAAGCGCGTTGCCAGGAATATCCTGCAGCAGATGGATAGCTGATCTGCCAACAGCGTTCTGCTGTTTGCAGTCGCGTGGCGGCTATCGATTCCCTGGATCGGGGTCGGAGTCAATCTGACTCCGACCCCTGAAGTATTTATTCGCCGAGAGGGCTCGGCTCCCACAGATTTTCCTTTACCTGGGTCCTGCTTTTTGTGTCATCGCGAACCTTGCATGGCAAGGTGTGGCGATCCCTAAGCAAAAGCCTTCATTGATATTAAGATTGCCACAGCCGCTGACGCTCCTTCGCAATGACATGGCTGGTATATCAATAGACCTTGAATTGACCACTCGGGATTCCCTTCTGGCGCGTCGAGCATCGCAGTCCCTGGCAGGAGAGAGAAGCGAGGCGTGTCTGAGCGCAGCGAGTTGGCGAGCGCCTGACAGGGACGAGAAGCGCAGAGTAGCCGCAGGCCGTGTCAGCAGGGTGCCCTTTTCTTTTCCATCTTTCTTTTGGGCAAGCAAAAGAAAGATGGGTGCCGCGGTGCACCCGCCGCTTTCAAAATCAGTTCGTCGCGAAGCGACACAAAGTCCAGTGTAAACTGCGAGATTGCCACAGTCGCAGTTGACGCCCTTTTCAGGCTTTCCGCAGGAGCCCACCCCTGTGGGCGATAAATCGCTGATTGGGCTCGGCTCCTGCGGATTGGTTTCGATCCGGGAGTATTTTCAGGGATCTATATCAACCTGACTCCGGTCCCTTGATTGCATCTACCTGTGTCTCCACCGCCATGGCGCCTGGTGCAGTCCTTCCTTCTGCCAGAT
>JASFPB010000210.1:0-4556 GCA_050116235.1 Chromatiales bacterium
GAGGTGTCACCCGTAATGGTTCCTGGAGGTTTATTAGCGAGTTATAGAGCTGGTTAGGGAGTGCGAGGCCACTTTTGATCACATTTAGACCAACGCCTTCATTCATGCCACTGACACTCGAGAAGGTCGACTCACCACATATACTGCCGCCAACAGAAGAGCCATTAGTCCTGCCAGAGTCAGAAAATCGTTGATTGGTGTCAACCATGTCAACAAGGCAGAAAGAGACATTCCGATCAAAGCTGCAGATTTTCCTTGTCGGGAAATGACACCGTGATCGATGTAAAGCTGAATCGGTTTTCCAAACCGTTTATGCCGGATCAGTTTTTGGTAAAGCCTCGGCGAACTCTTTGCATAACAAATCGCGGCGCCAATCCAGAACACGGTGGTCGGTAATATCGGCAACAGCATGCCTATGAAACCGAGGCCAGTCAGTGCATGTCCTGCCAGCAAATAGACCAGCCGATGGCAATGGCCTGTATGCCTCTCTTGATCGGCTTGATAGCGCTCTGGAACGTCCAGGCCAGCTGCCATGTTATTGCTCCTGAACCGATTCATGCTTGAGGTCTCGAAAGAGAGGAGAGACGCCAGGCGTCTCTCCATTACCAATCACTGCTCCAGGTCGAAACGATCTGCATTCATCACTTTCGTCCATGCTGCGATGAAATCGTTGACAAACTTCTCCTGGTTGTCGTCCTGGGCATAAACTTCAGCGTAAGCCCTGAGGATCGAGTTCGAGCCGAAGACCAGATCTGCACGCGTCGCAGTCCACTTGACCTCCCCGCTCTTTCGGTCACGTATCTCGTAGGCATTGTCGCCCACCGGATCCCAGGTGTTGTCCATGTCGGTCAGGTTGACGAAGAAGTCATTCGTCAAGGTTCCTTCACGTTCCGTGAATACCCCATGCTTACTGCCGCCATGGTTGGTACCGAGCACTCGCATGCCGCCGATCAGCACGGTCATCTCGGGGGCTGAAAGACCCATCAACTGGGCACGATCGAGCAGCATCTCTTCGGGGGCAACAACGTAGTTGTCCTTCAACCAGTTGCGGAATCCATCGTGCAGCGGTTCCAGCACCTCGAACGACTCGATATCGGTCATTTCCTGTGTTGCATCGCCACGCCCCGGATAGAAAGGCACGGACACAGCAACACCCGCCGCCCTGGCCGCCTGCTCGATGCCGACGTTGCCTGCAAGCACGATGACATCCGCCACGCTCGCGCCGGTTTCGGCCGCAATTGTTTCATAGACGGGCAGAATCCTCGCCAGGCGCTCAGGCTCATTGCCCTTCCACTCCTTTTGCGGCGCCAGACGGATGCGTGCACCGTTTGCGCCTCCGCGCATGTCGGAGCCACGGAAGGTTCTTGCGCTGTCCCAGGCGGTCGATACCATCTCGGCGATGCTCAGGCCACTATCGGCAATCCTGGCCTTGACCGCGTCAACGTCATAGCCGGTGTTACCGGCCGGAACCGGATCTTGCCAGATAAGGTCCTCGTCGGGAACGTCGGGGCCGATATAGCGTGTCCTGGGGCCCATATCGCGGTGTGTCAACTTGAACCAGGCGCGGGCAAATGCCTCGTTGAATGCCTCCGGATCAGCCGCGAAACGCTCGGAGATCTTGCGGTACTCGGGATCCATCTTCATCGCCATATCTGCATCGGTCATCATCGGCATAACGCGCTTGCCCGGATCTTCCGCATCGACCGGCATATCTTCCTCGGCGATATCGACCGGCTCCCACTGCCATGCGCCTGCCGGGCTCTTGACCGATTTCCACTCATGCTTCAGCAACATCTCGAAGTAGCCGTTGTCCCATCGAGTCGGATTGGTGGTCCAGGCGCCTTCCAGACCACTGGTTACGGCGTCACGACCGATTCCACGGCTTTTCCTGTTCATCCAGCCAAAACCCTGATCTTCAATCGGCGCAGCTTCAGGCTCAGGCCCGAGGTTGGCAGCGTCTCCATTACCGTGTGCCTTGCCCACAGTGTGTCCACCAGCAGTCAGCGCCACGGTTTCCTCGTCATTCATCGCCATGCGCGCAAAGGTGACGCGTACATCGTGGGCCGTTTTCAGCGGATCCGGCTTGCCATCGACACCTTCGGGATTGACATAGATGAGACCCATCATGACTGCAGCCAGTGGATTCTCGAGGTCACGTTCACCCGAGTAACGGGTACCTTCGCTGCCACTGGGTGCCAGCCATTCCTTCTCTGAACCCCAGTAGGTGTCCTTCTCAGGATGCCAGATATCCTCACGTCCGAACGCAAAGCCATAGGTCCTGAAACCCATTGATTCGTAAGCGACATTGCCCGCAAGGATAATCAGGTCGGCCCAGCTGATCTTGTTGCCGTACTTTTTCTTGATCGGCCACAACAGACGGCGTGCCTTGTCGAGATTGCCGTTGTCTGGCCAGGAGTTAAGGGGTGCAAAACGCTGGTTACCAGTGCCTGCACCACCCCGGCCGTCAGCGGTTCGATAGGAGCCTGCGGCATGCCAGGCCATGCGAATCATCAGACCGCCATAGTGGCCCCAGTCGGCTGGCCACCACTCCTGACTGTCGGTCATCAGGTCATGCAGGTCTTTCTTGAGCGCTTCGACATCAAGCGACTTGACTGCCTCCCGGTAATCAAAATCCTCGCCCAGCGGGTTGGTCCTGGTGTCGTGCTGATGCAGGATGTCCAGGTTCAGTGACTTGGGCCACCACTCGGTGACAGATTTTTCTTCCGAGGTCAGGGCCCCGTGCATCACGGGGCATTTCATTTCTTGATTCATGTCTACTCTCCACTCGATTGTCTGGTGATTTGCCAATACATGCATTCTTAACCCGCTTGATCCCGGGTATCAGTGGCATTGAATGCAGTATAGGTGCTGTCTTTATATTTATGAATTCGTTTATTTTCATTTTTTTGATAGATTACAACAATTATTATTAGCCTCACAAATAGCTGCTAGTTACGGATGAGCACAAAATAACGAATACCAAATCTTTTGCGCCAATCCTTAAATTGAGTTGTTTTTGAAAGCTCTGATATTCAAAACCGCTGATCAGCCAATTGGCCAATCGAGCCGGTGGGCTGAGTCTCTAGAAACGGGGTAGAACCTGACTCTTCCATCAGGCACAGATTAGGTGCAACAGCTCAGGTAAGAAGCGCTCTGTCTGGATCGACCATCGCGAAAACAGATGCGACCTGCTCTACCCTCCCTCGCTCAACCAACTGCCCGTTTCCCATGGGCATCCCCTGCCCACTGCTTCATAATCATCTGAAATCTTTCAAAAACACCAGGACAATCCATTGACCCACCGCCCAAGGAAAAGGTTCGGCCAGAACTTCCTCCACGACCCCGGCATCATCCAGCGCATCGTCGCGGCCATCGATCCGCAGCCGGGCGATCACCTTGCCGAGATTGGCCCCGGCCAGGGCGCCATCACGCGCCATCTTGTCGATGCCTGCAATGCCATGGATGTCATCGAGCTCGACCGTGACCTGGTACCGCTGCTGGAGGAGCAGTTTTCCGGCACGCAACTGCGTATCCACAACGCCGATGCCCTGAAGTTCGATTTCTGTTCGCTCGTTGCCGGTGACAGCAAGCTGCGCCTTGTCGGCAACCTCCCCTACAACATCTCGACACCTTTGCTCTTTCACCTGCTGGAGCAGGCGCACTGCATCCGCGACCTGCACGTGATGCTGCAGAAAGAGGTAGTCGACCGCATTGTCGCGCCCCCCGGCTCGAAGACCTATGGACGACTCTCGGTCGCCGTGCAGGCGCGCTGCCATGTGCAGTCACTGTTCACCATCGGACCCGGCGCCTTCAACCCGCCACCGAAGGTCGACTCGGCAATCCTGCGCCTGACTCCCGAGAGCGGGTGGATCGCACGCATTGATGACCCTGCGATGCTCGACAGAATTCTCACGCAGGCATTCAGCCAGCGCCGGAAAACATTGCGCAATGCCTTGAAAGGACTCGTCGATGCCCCAACCCTCGAAAACCTCGGTATCGACGCATCGGCACGGGCAGAGACCATCACCGTTGAAGCCTATGTCCTGCTGGCAAACCGGCTTGCAGAACTGGAGCGGGAGTCATGAACGAAGAACAGCAGAACGACATCGAAGTCATCACAAGCAACCAGCTGGCGCGCGCCGACGAAGTGCTGCCGGGCGTGATCCATATCCTGCCGGTTGCTGCACGCCCCTTCTTCCCCGGCCAGGCAGTCCCGCTGCTGATGCATGCGGAGGCCTGGAGCCCCACAATCGACGCCATCGCCAAATCGCCCCACGACCTTGTCGGCATCGTACTGACAAGCAATGAGAAGTCGGAACTGGCGACACCGGACGAGATGTACGACATCGGAACCGTCGGGCGCATCCATCGCGCCCAGATGGTCGACGGCCAGCTCCAGGTACTCATCGAGTGCCTGCAACGCTTCCGTATCGAGCAGTTTCATGCCGACAAGGCGCCCTTCACGGCCAGTGTCAGTTACATCAAGGAGTTCTCCGGGCGACCGGATGACGACATCAAGGCCTACGCGATGGCGATCATCAACACCATCAAGGAGC
>JASFPB010000211.1:0-4506 GCA_050116235.1 Chromatiales bacterium
GGCCCTTACGGTGGTGGCCCCTATGGACCAGGACCTCGTCCTGCTCCCGGTCCTGGCGCAGCACCGGGTTATGGCGGACCGGCCTATGGTGGTCCGGGCCCGAACTATCGGCAACGTCCGATGCCACCACGCCCACCGGCACGTCCGGCACCGCGTCAACGTACAGCACCACCTGCGCCACCTGCCAGGTAAACAGCGGCTGTCAGCGATAACGGGGCCGGCGGCCCCGTTTTTTATTTCTTGCTGTTTTCCCTCAGCATTGTCTCTATGCGCTCGAGGCGCTCTTCCATGGCCTCCGTATGCTCGCGGATCCAGTGCACTTCCCCGGCCTCGCCCTCCCCGGTTTCCCGGTCGAGCTTCTCATGCTCTTTCTGCAGAGTCTCGAGCACAATGCCAATCATCATGTTCAGAAACACGAAAGCCACGACGAAGATGAAGGTCAGGTAATAAAGCCAGCTGACCGGATAGACGGCCATCGTCTCGTACATGACATCGGTCCAGTCCTCGAAGGTCGCGACACGAAACAGCGTCAGCATGGCGATCGAGATGTTCTCCCAGAGTGTCGGGTTGATGTTCGCGAAGAAGATCGAGCCCATGGCGCCGTAGATATAGAAGATGATGAACATGAGCAGGGAGACGTAACCCATGCGCGGAATGGCGCTCATGAAAGCACTCAGCAGCACTCTGAGCTCCGGGATAATCGCGACCAGTCGAAGCACGCGAAAAATACGCAGGAGCCGGCCGAGGAAAGCGGTCTCGCTGCCTTCGAGCGGAACAAGACTTGCGACGACGATCACAAAATCGAAGACATTCCAGCCGTTCCTGAAAAAGCTCCGGATGCTTTCACTCGCCATGAGGCGGATACTGATCTCGACAAGGAAAAAGAGCGTGATGCCAATATCGAGCCAGAGAATCAGCTGCACAGACCAGTCGGGTATCGGATAGGTCTTGACCCCGATGACCAGCGCAGACAGAACGATAACGAAAATAACAAAGGTTTCGAACAGCTTGTTTTCGCGCAGTCGCACGAAACGCTGCTGGGCCGATTGCAGTGACATTGACGCGACCTGTCAGGAGAAAAGTGGCAGCATTATAGAAAATGCCGTTGCGCTTGCAATGGGTTCCATGATCAGGGAAAACCTCATTTAGTCTGCGGGGCGATTTCCGTGACAGGTTCTTTCGCCACGACTGGTAGCAACCAGAGACAGAAAAGCAGCAGTGACAGGCAAAGCAGGATCACGGATTCCCAGCCATAAACTCCATACAGATATCCCGGTAACTGACTGCCCAATGCACCACCGAGGTAGTAGGAAGCCAGGTAGAGGCCGTTGATGACACCGTGATGACGATCGAGCGAGTGGTTCAGCAGGCCACTCAGCGTCGTGTGTACGAGGAACATGCCCCCGCAAAACAGAAACAGCGCAAGGAAGCTCGCCAGGTAACCGTGAAGCAGGAGCAACAGGGTGCCAAAACCGAATGTCGCGAGTCCGATCATAACGAGACGCGTCGTGATGACAAAACGCTCTCGCAGGCGCCGGATATTGAGGCTGACCAGAAGCCCTGTCAGGTAACCCGAGTAGAGCAACCCGAGTTGAAAGTCTGTGATATTGCTGTCCCTGTTGCGTAACTCGAACGGCAGCAGCGTAAGGACTCCGGTGAAGACGAAAAAGACTGCGAATATCATGATATAAGCGGCCGCAAAGCGCGGCAGTCGCAGGATCGATAATGCAACCGGAAGGCGAATCTTTGCAAAACCTGCACCGCTGTCTTTTTTCAGCAACAACAGACCCGGTATCGCAACAAGGAAACAAATTGCCAGGATCAGGAAGGGTGTCGTCAGATCCCTGTTGTCGCTGAGCCACCCTGCCAGCAGTCGTCCTGAGTAACCACCGACGATCGTCGCAGCGACATAGAGCCCCATGGTATGTGCCCTCGCCTCGCGCGGCACGCTGACCGACAGCATGGTCATAACGGCGGTCATGAGTGCAGGCAAGGCCAGGCCCTGCAGAGCCCGCGCCAGCGTCCAGTTGCCATAGTCGGGTTGCGCCCACAACCACAGCCCGGATACCGCCATGACCAGCGTCGAGACAATCAACAATGAACGTGTCGAGAAACCCTCGAGCAGGTAACCATAGACGACGGGCATGATGCCAAGCGGAGCGAGTACAAGGGTCATAAACAGCGCAACATCGGCGAGATCGCGCAGGAACAGCAATGAGAGGGAGGGCAACAGGGGTTGCGGCATGTGTATTGCCGCGGGGGCCAGCAGGGCAAGAAACAGAATGACGAGTGGTGGCCGTGCCTGCAAGCGACTGCCCGGAATGGCTGATGGAATTTTGCCGATGGTAGCACAGGGGATGCTGCGGTGCAGCACTCCCTGTGCGCTGGCTCAGACCACTACCACTTCTTGATGCTCCACATCATGAGGCCATCGTTGCTGCGTGGATCGCCGCTGTCGCGGTCAAGCTGACCATTCCCGTCGCTGTCGATGAGCACATACGGACGTCCATTGACAGGATCGACCTCAATGCGTTCACGCAGGTCCTTCGGATGGTACTCGGTGATGGTGACTCTCTCGCCCCCATGAACACTGACCGTCGACGGGACCTCGTCATCCGCGAAGGCCGGGAAAACCATCACTGCAAGTAGAAATACAAAACCTCTTTTCATCGCGGTCATCATCACAGCTGCAGCAGCAGCTCGTGCTCCTGTGGCAAAGGCTCGATGGTACGGCCTTCGTAGAACTGGAAAATTGCCTCGACAACCTCACGGGGGTCATCGATCATCTGGATCAGGTCAAGATCCTCCGGGCTGATCGTACCATGGCCGTTGAGTGTCGTGTCGAACCACTCGATGAGTCCTTTCCAGAAGTCACGCTCGACGAGGATGATCGGAATCCTGCGGCTCTTGCCGGTCTGAATCAGGGTCAGGATTTCAGCGAACTCGTCGATCGTCCCGAATCCTCCCGGCATGACCACGTAGGCAGCAGCATGCTTGACAAACATGACCTTGCGGGCGAAGAAATACTTGAAATCGAGACTGATGTCCTGGTAGTCATTCCCTTTCTGCTCGTGCGGAAGCACGATATTCACGCCGATACTGTCAGACTTGCCCATCTGGGCACCCCGATTGGCAGCCTCCATGATGCCCGGCCCGCCGCCCGAAACCACCGAGAAGCCGCTGTCGGACAACTTGTGCGCGATTTCGACTGTTTTCTGGTACCAGGGGTGCTCTTCCGGCGTGCGTGCCGAACCAAAGATGCTCACGGCCGGATGAATGCACTCCAGTTTCTCAAATCCGTCAACGAATTCCGACATGATCTGGAAGACGCGCCACGCCTCGCGTGTGCGCTTCTCATCCATGCTCATCGATGGCGACTCTTGGGTTCTTTCCGTCATCTCTTCTTAACATTTCCCGGGTGGTCAGATAGGATAATATCACTGACCCAGAGACGCCATTTTCCTTTTTCCAACAGATTTTCACCCATGCGGGTGAGGGATTTTCTTGCCTAATTCAGTGAAGAACAACGGGCTCAACCCGCAACAGCAGGAAGCCGTCGAGTACATCGGTGGCCCCCTGCTCGTGCTTGCCGGCGCAGGCTCCGGAAAAACCCGCGTGATCACGCAAAAAATCGCCTGGTTGATCCGCGAGGCAGACATTCCGGCACGCAATATCCTTGCTGTCACCTTCACCAACAAGGCTGCACGGGAAATGAAAAGCCGTGTCGGAGAGCTGATCGAGAATGATCTCTCGCGTGGACTCAAGGTAAGCACCTTTCATCAGCTCGGACTCTCGATCCTGCGCCAGGAACACGCAGCAGCGGGGCTCAAGTCCGGCTTCACACTGCTCGACGAACAGGACACCACACCTCTCATCAAGGAACTCCTGAAACAAAACGACAATGAACTGGCCGCACAGGTTCGCTGGCAAATCTCGGGTTGGAAAAATGCCATGCTGACACCCGACCAGGTGCTGGCCTGCGCAGAAGAGAAATCCACACACCAGGCAGCGAGCATCTATGCCGACTATGAGCGCAGCCTCCGCGCCTATAACGCCGTCGATTTCGATGATCTCATCTGGCTGCCAGTGAAGCTTCTCGAACAACAGCCTGCGATACTCGAAAAATGGCAATCACGCATTCGCTACATGCTCGTCGACGAATACCAGGATACCGATATCAGTCAGTACCGGCTCGTCAGATTGCTGACCGGCGTGCGCCAGGCTTTCACGGTCGTCGGCGACGATGACCAGTCGATCTACGCCTGGCGCGGAGCCAATCCGAAAAATCTGCTGCAGCTTGGCAAGGACTTCCCGCGACTCAAGGTCGTCATGCTCGAACAGAATTATCGCTCTGTCAGTACCATCCTCCATTCTGCCAATGCACTCATTGCCAACAATCCGCATGTTTTCGAAAAAAAGCTCTGGAGCGCACTCGGCGAAGGTGAACGCATCAGGGTCATTCAGTGCAAGGATGAAGAACACGAGGCGGAACGGGTTGTCAGCGAT
>JASFPB010000212.1:0-4370 GCA_050116235.1 Chromatiales bacterium
GATGGCCGATAGAGATGGCGCCACCACTGACATTGACCTTATCCAGATCCCAGCCGAGTTCCTTGTTGACCGAGATGGCCTGGGCGGCAAAGGCCTCGTTCGATTCGACGAGATCGAGATCGTTGATGTCCCAGCCGGCCTTCTCGAGTGTTTTCGTCGTTGCGGGGATAGGGCCTGTGCCCATGATCGCCGGGTCGACGCCTGCGCTGGAGAAGCTCCTGATGGTCGCCATTGGTGTGAGGCCGAGTTCTTCCGCTTTCGCTGCAGACATCACCACGACGGCCGCGGCGCCGTCATTGATCCCCGATGCGTTGCCCGCAGTGACCGAGCCCTCCCTCTTGAAAGCCGGGCGCAGTTTGCCGAGTCCTTCGGCGGTGGTGCCGGCGCGGGGAAATTCGTCGCGGTCGAAGATGACAGGATCTCCGCGGCGTTGCGGAACCTCGACGGGAACGATCTCCTCTGCGAAAAGCCCCTCGTTCTGGGCAGCCTCGGTCTTTTGCTGCGAACCGGCGGCGAAGTTGTCCTGCTCCTCGCGGGAGATATCGTATTTTTCGGCAATATTCTCTGCTGTGATACCCATGTGGATGTCATTGAAGGCGCACCAGAGGCCATCCTGGATCATCGTGTCCACGAGTTGCCAGTTCCCCATTTTCTGGCCACCGCGCGAATTCGGCAGGATGTGCGGGGAGGCGCTCATGTTCTCCTGTCCGCCCGCGATCATGATTTCTGCATCGCCGCACATGACGGCCTGGGCCGCAAGGTGCACCGCCTTGAGACCACTGCCGCAGACCTTGTTGATGGTCATTGCCGGTGTGCTCTCGGGAAGGCCGGCTTCGATGGATGCCTGCCTCGCAGGATTCTGGCCGACACCGGCCTGAAGAACCTGTCCCATGATGACCTCGTCGATCTGGTCGGGTTGCAAGCCGCTGCGCTCGAGCAGGGCCTTGATCACGGTGGCGCCGAGGGTGCTGGCGGGGATGCTGGCGAGAGATCCGCCAAAAGTGCCGAGCGCTGTGCGTGCTGCTGCGACAATCACTACGTCGTTCATCGAGATTTCTCCAAAGGTAGATGTTCTGAATCAGTGGACAAAGATTATTGTTATGGGCTTGTGCCGGCGCCGTGCGCCATTCCCTCATCAAGACTGGTGAGCATAACCGGATTCGCGCAGAAATTGAAAGGGCAGGAGAGGACTTCGCATGCCCGGGAGTGGTGATTGCCTGTCCGGATCCGGCCTGTTCCGCCGGAACTATTGGGGGCGGAAATGGAGGCTATTTATTTTCGCTGACTCTGTTGTCAGCTGACTGTATCGATGGCAAGATCGAGAGTCTTTGATAGAGAGAATAAAGGCCGCTGCCGGATCGCCGGTCACACAACGGCTGCCGAAAACAGAAGAACAACCCTCATGTCGTCATTAATGACGAGGACCACGCTAGGAGAAGTCGATGTCTGATGTAAAAACCTACCCAGTACCTGCTGATTTTGCCGCTCAGGCGAACGTCACGGCCGAACAGTACCAGGCCATGTACGCGCAATCTGTCGAGGATCCCGATACCTTCTGGGCCGAGCAGGCAGAACAATACCTGACATGGTTCAAGAAGTGGGACACTGTTCTCGACTGGAGTTTCAGCGAGGATGATCTGCACATCAACTGGTTCAAGGGCGGGACGCTCAACGTCTCCTACAACTGCCTGGACCGGCATCTCGAAACGCGTGGCGACCAGGTCGCGATCATCTGGGAAGGCGATAACCCGGACGAGGATCGCAAGATCACCTACCGCGAGTTGCATGCGGAAGTCTGCAAATTTGCCAATGTCCTCAAGGAGCGCGGCGTCAAGAAAGGCGACCGCGTCTCGCTCTATCTCCCGATGATCCCGGAAGCGGCTGTTGCGATGCTGGCCTGCACCCGCATCGGTGCGATTCACTCCATCGTTTTCGGCGGCTTCTCCCCCGATGCGCTTGCAAGCCGAATCCAGGACTCCGACTGCCAGGTCGTGATCACCTCGGACCAGTCCATGCGCGGCGGCAAGAAGGTTCCTCTCAAGTCCAATGCCGACAAGGCGATAGATGCCTGCCCCAACGTGCATACCTGTGTCGTTGTTCAACGTGGCGGTGATCCTGTCGAGTGGAAAGAGGGCCGCGATATCTGGTATCACGAAGCTGTCTCGGCAGCAGCCGCCGAATGCGAACCCGAGGAGATGGAAGCGGATGACCCGCTCTTCATCCTCTACACCTCGGGCTCTACCGGCAAGCCGAAGGGTGTACTCCATACGACAGGTGGCTACCTGTTACAGGCTGCCATGACGCATAAACTTGTGTTCGACTACAAGGACGGCGAGGTCTACTGGTGTACTGCAGATGTCGGTTGGGTTACAGGGCACACCTACATCGTCTATGGCCCGCTGACCAACGGCGCTATTACACTCATGTTCGAAGGCATTCCCACCTACCCGGATATCTCCAGATTCTGGCAGGTTTGCGACAAGCACAATGTTGCTACTTTCTATACTGCGCCGACAGCCATTCGCTCGCTGATGGGGGCTGGTGACGAGCCGGTCAAGAAGACCAGTCGCAGTTCACTGCGCCTTCTCGGAACAGTGGGTGAACCCATCAATCCCGAGGCCTGGGAGTGGTACCACCATGTCGTTGGCGAGGAGCGCTGCCCGATCGTCGATACCTGGTGGCAGACAGAAACCGGCGCACACATGCTGACCCCGTTACCTGGCGCGACTCCGCTGAAACCCGGCTCTGCGACCAATCCTTTCTTCGGCGTGCAGCCTGTCTTGCTCGATGACCAGGGCAATGAAATCGAAGGCAACCCGGCTGAGGGCAACCTCGCCATCAAGCATCCCTGGCCATCCATGATGCGCACGGTCTACGGTGATCACAGGCGCTTTTTCGAAACCTATTTTGCAATGTTCAAGGGCTATTACTTCACGGGCGACGGTGCGCGTCGCGACGAGGATGGCTACTACTGGATAACCGGTCGAGTGGATGATGTGCTTAACGTCTCCGGACACCGCCTCGGCACTGCCGAGATCGAATCGGCCCTGGTCCTGCACGATGCTGTTGCCGAAGCTGCTGTTGTTGGCTATCCGCATGATCTGACGGGGCAGGGAATCTATGCCTACGTCACCCTCATGGCCGATGTCGAGGGGAACGATGAGCTCAAGACCGAGCTGGTCAAGCTGGTTCGTACCGAGATCGGGCCGATCGCCAAGATCAACATCATCCAGTGGGCGCCCGGTCTTCCCAAGACCCGCTCAGGCAAGATCATGCGCCGTATCCTGCGCAAGATCGCTGCCAACGAGATCGATGGTCTCGGCGACACCTCCACGCTGGCGGATCCGGCTGTCGTTGACGACCTCATTGCCAACAGGGAAAACAAGTAATCGGTCGCAGCCGCTTACAGCTATCAACCGAACCCCGCCGCAATGGCGGGGTTCGTCGTTCAGGGATGCTTCAGTCGAAACAGTAAAAGTGTCAACAAAACTGTACAAAATCCCCATCCAGAGCTAGAATATACCCCCTGAATTCACAATATTGTCGACACATTAGAGTGTCAGCCGCAAAGTCCGCGGCGAAATTTCGTACAAGTTCAAGATAACGGAGAGATCCCGATGCTAGAAGCCTACAGGAAACACGTGCAGGAGCGCGCCGCCGAGGGTGTGCCACCCAAGCCGCTGGACTCGGAACAGGTCGCGGCGCTCGTCGAGCTGCTCAAGAGCCCGCCTGCGGGTGAGGAGGACTTCATTCTCGACCTGCTGAAAAATCGTGTTCCCGCCGGTGTCGACGAGGCCGCCTATATCAAGGCAGGTTTCCTGGCGGCAGTCGCGAAGGGCGAAGCCGAATCTCCACTGGTATCGAAGGCCGAGGCGACCGAATTGCTCGGTACCATGCTCGGCGGTTACAACATCGAGCCCATGATCCAGCTGCTCGACGATGAAGAACTGGGGCCGATCGCGGCGAAAGGACTGTCGCACACGCTGCTGATGTTCGATGCCTTCTATGACGTCAAGGAGAAGGCCGACGCCGGTAATGCCAACGCAAAGGCCGTCATGGAATCCTGGGCCAATGCAGAGTGGTTCACTTCCAACCCCGAGCTGGCCGAAAAAATTACGGTCACCGTCTTCAAGGTGCCCGGTGAAACCAACACCGACGATCTTTCTCCTGCACAGGATGCCTGGTCGCGTCCCGACATCCCGCTGCATGCGAATGCAATGCTGAAAATGGCGCGCGAGGGTATCGAGCCAGACCAGCCTGGTGATATTGGTCCGCTTGCAAAGATTGCCGAGCTCAAGGAGAAGGGCTTCCCGCTGGCCTATGTCGGAGATGTCGTTGGCACAGGATCGTCGCGTAAATCTGCGACCAAC
>JASFPB010000213.1:0-4363 GCA_050116235.1 Chromatiales bacterium
CCCCTGGCTGGAAGTCCATGCGGCCTGTACCGACTTCACACGCCTGATGACTTTGCCGCCGTCGAGTCCCGAAGGTCGCCGGCTGGTCTTCTTCCCCGGATCGAGTATCGGTAACTTCGACCCGGATGCTGCAGTCGGCTTCCTGCGCATGATTGCCGACATGGTCGGTCCTGGCGGACAGTTGCTGATCGGTGTCGACCTGAAGAAGGAGAGGAGAATACTCGAGGCGGCTTACGACGATACCCGGGGTGTAACAGCGGCTTTCAACCTGAACCTGCTGACGCGAATCAACCGTGAACTGGATGCCGATTTCGATCTTTCGAAGTGGCAACACAGGGCACTCTATAACGAGGAAGCGGGGCGTATAGAAATGCACCTTGTCTCTCTCGCGGAGCAGGAGGTTAGCCTGTCCGGAAGACGCTTTCATTTTGCGCAGGGTGAAACCATCCACACCGAGAACTCCTACAAGTACAGCGTGGAAGAATTTCGTGACCTGGCAGCGAGGGCCGGCTTCATGACCGATACCATCTGGGTCGATGAGAACCGTCTCTTCAGTCTCCACCTCTTGCAGACCGGAGGCGTGGATGAAGGCTGATACCCCGGTTGTGAAAGACATCGTCCTGGTCGGCGGTGGTCATGCGCATGTGACCGTTTTGCGGATGTTCGGTATGAAGCCCCTGACGGGTGTACGCCTGACCCTGATCACACGAGATATTCACACGCCATACTCGGGCATGTTGCCGGGTTATGTCGCTGGCCACTACGACTATGACGACGTACACATCGACCTGGGCCCTCTGGCCCGTTTTGCCGGTGCGCGTCTCTATCATGGCGAGGTGGATGGTATCGATCCGAATGAACAGCTGGTGCATGTGCCGGGTCGTCCGCCCGTGCACTATGACCTGCTCTCCATCAATACCGGCTCACGTCCTCGTACCATCGACGTACCAGGTGCACTCGAGCATGCCATGCCGGTCAAGCCCATCGACCGATGGCTGCGCGACTGGGAGGCGCTCCAGGCCAGGGTGCTTGCAAGCCGGGGTGACTTTCGCATCGCTGTTGTCGGTGGCGGGGCCGGCGGCGTAGAACTGGCACTCTCCACGCAGCATCGTCTGAAAAGCCTGCTGCATGAAAAGGATCGCGATGCTTCGCGCCTGCAATACGAGTTGCTGACAGACGGCCCGGAGATTCTTCCGACCCATAATGCAGGTGTCCGCAGACGTTTCATGCGTGTGTTGGGAGAGCGTGGCATCGAGGTGCGACGCAACAGCAAGGTGATCGCCGTCGAACCGCACGGTCTGCAACTCGAAAACGGTAGCTTCCGCCCTGCTGATGCTGTCCTCTGGGTGACCTGGGCTGCCGCGCCCGAGTGGCCTGCAAGGTGTGGGCTCACTGTGGACGAGGAAGGTTTTATCGCTGTCGACAGCGGGCTACGCTCGTTTTCCCACCCGGAGATCTTCGCCGCAGGGGATATCGCCTCCTTGCCTGACCCGAGACCCAAGTCCGGTGTTTTCGCCGTTCGCCAGGGACCTGTCCTGACCGAGAACCTGCGTCGTGCAATCGCAGGCCGTTCGCTGAAACCATACCGGCCGCAAAAGCAGTTCCTCGGCCTGATCAGCACCGGTGATCCCTATGCGGTGGCCTCGCGTGGCAACTGGTCCTGGGAAGGCAAGCCGCTCTGGGTATGGAAGGACTGGATAGACCGGCGCTTCATGCAACGTTTCAATCTGCTGCCGGAGATGGCAGTCGAGAAGGGCCCGGACATCGGCGGCATTGCTGATGAAGATGCCATCCGCGAACTTTCGACGATGGCCATGCGATGCGGTGGATGTGGCGCAAAGGTTGGCAGCTCGGTCCTCAGCCGGGTTATCAACCGGTTGCCTCCACAGCGCCGCGACGATGTGTTGATCGGCCTGGATGCGCCTGACGATGCTGCTGCCTTCGAGGTTCCTCCTGGCATGGTCATGGTGCAGAGTGTCGATTATTTTCGTGCCTTCATCGATGACCCCTATACATTCGGTCGCATTGCAGCCAACCATGCACTCGGTGACATCTTCGCCATGGGCGCCGAGGCCCAGTCGGCACTGGCCATTGCGACAGTGCCTTACGGGCGGGAGCAGATTGTCGAAGAGACACTGACCGAAGTCATGACAGGCGCCCTGGATACCCTGGCGCCTACCGGGGCCGTGCTGGCTGGCGGTCACTCGAGTGAAGGTGCCGAGCTGGCTTTCGGTCTCACGGTCAATGGCCTGATCGCGAGGGATGCGCTGTTGCGAAAGGGTGGTATGCAGCCGGGTGACGCCCTGATACTGACCAAGCCCATCGGTACCGGAACCCTGTTTGCTGCCGACATGCGCGGCAAGGCGAAAGGGCGCTGGATCGATGGCGCCATCCAGTCGATGCTGGTCTCTAGCCAGGCCGCCGCATCCTGCCTCTATCGACATGGCGCGACAGCCTGTACCGACGTCACGGGATTCGGGCTTCTCGGTCACCTCGTCGAGATGACACGTGCCTCGGAGACAGATGTGCAACTTGAACTGGAGGCTGTGCCACTGCTCGACGGGGCTGAGGAGACCGTGGCAGCCGGCATTCTCTCTTCCCTGCAGCCACAGAATGTGCGCTTGCGTCGCGCCGTTCGGGATCCTGATGCTCTCAGTGACCATGCGCGCTATCCGTTGTTATTCGACCCGCAAACAGCGGGAGGCCTGTTGGCCTCGCTACCCGCGATGCATCTCTCCGCTTGCCTGGAGGAACTGCGCCAGCTTGGTTATGCGCATGCCGTGAATGTCGGCATGGTCGTTCCCCGGTCGACCGATGCAGCACCGGTTGAAGTCATCGTCTGAACCCCAATCGGGGGCAGACCAGGTGCTACCACACTCAGTTGGCCTCACAGGCTGCTCTTCCGGTGTGCTTCAGATCATGTCTGAAAACAGGCCAGTCGCTGTCGGACAGGCTGTCACTCTCGATCTCGTAAGCAAGTATCGATGTTGTCGCGGTATAGAGAACACCATTTCGAATCATTGGTGAAGATCCTTCTTCATCTTTGTAGAGTGTGATCGTCTCATCGACATCACCATCGGAATTGATGATGCGCAGATCCCTGGTCAACGCATAAATCGTCCCGTCACTGCCGATCGCAGGCGAGGAAGAAACAGGATAATCAAAAGGGAAGGAGACGCTCCACTTCCGTGAACCGTCAGGGTTGATTGCATAGAGTCTTCCGTCACTTGAGCCGATGTAGACAGTCCCGTCACTCCCGATCGAGGGGGATGAGGCTATCGGACCACCAGTGACATAGCGCCATCTCAATGAACCGTTCGGGTTGATCGCACGCAAACTGGAATCACTCGATCCGAAATAGATGATCCCGTCACAATCCACTGTCGGTGAGGAGCCTATCGGTCCATCAGCTGCGTAGCGCCACTTGAACGAGCCGTCCGGGTTGATCGCACGCAGATAGAAATCATCCGAGCCAACGTAGATGGTGCCATCAGTACCAATCGCGGGGGAGGAGTCTATCTGACCGCCCGTGGCATAGCGCCACTTGAACGAGCCGTCCGGATTGATTGCACGCAGATAGAAATCATCCGAGCCAATGTAGATTGTGCCATCACTTCCGATCGCAGGCGAGGAGTCGACTGGGCCATCAGTGTAATAGCGCCACTTCAATGAGCCGTCCGGGTTGATTGCGCGCAGATAGAAATCTTTCGATCCGACGTAGATGGTGCCGTCGTTGCCAACCGCGGGAGAAGATCTTATGACATCACCGGTCTCATAGCTCCACTTCAGCCTGCCATCAGGGTTGAATGCACGAAGTCTTTTATCAGTCGATCCGACATACAGGGTACCGTCACTCCCTATTGCAGGTGATGTGCCAAAACCATCGAGATTGTTATGCCACAGCAAGTCCGATTCCTCTTCGAGGTCAAGGTCGCTCGAAGATCCGAGGATCGTGACAATTCCGAGGCATGAGACCAGGCAGAAGCTCAACAGATTTTTCCAGTTCAGGGTATTGCGATGGCCCGGTGGTTGCGTGACAGGAGGATTGTGTTTCATCTCGATTCTCCTCTTCGAATCAGTACCCAGGCAGCCCCGCTGCCTGCTGCACAGGCAAGCAGATCCAGCGGATCAAAGACTCCATGGACGAAGTAGGTGTGGAGGTTGAGAAAGTCAGGCAACAGCCGGACTGTTTCTGCAGGAAGTGCCTGACCCAATTCGAACAGGGCATTGACCGCACCCCACAGCAGACAGGCAAGCAACAGGTGCCGACGTCCCAGGGCCAGATAGGTCAGGAGGGCAAAGGCGAAGACATGTGCAAAGGTAGGCAGCCAACCCAACCATCGCAAAAATGTTGCTGGAACCG
>JASFPB010000214.1:0-4328 GCA_050116235.1 Chromatiales bacterium
CTATTCGCCGGTTCACTATGCGGAGGCCAGGCGAATTCTTGGTCAGCCGGCTGCCCTGCGCGTTGTCGATGAACAGGCCTTCAACCAGCTTCTTCAGTCCCAGCAGGAGAGCGGTGCAGCCAGTGCCATGACGAGTGTCGATGGTCTCGATACGGATCTCGATCTGCATCAACTCGTCGACGAGATCGCCGAGCCTGAAGATCTGCTCGAGAGCGCAGACGATGCTCCCATCATTCGCCTCATCAATGCCTTGTTGACGGAGGCGATTCGTGAAAATGCCTCTGATATTCATATCGAGCCCTACGAGAACCGCCTGCGCATACGCTTTCGCGTTGACGGGACCTTGAAAGAGGTGCTGCAGCCGGATCGCAAGCTCGCTCCGCCTATCATCTCCCGGATCAAGGTCATGGCCAGGCTCGACATCGCCGAGAAGCGACTGCCACAGGATGGACGTATCTCGCTGAAACTCGGTGGCCGCTCTGTTGACGTGCGCGTTTCGACAATACCTTCGGGTAGTACAGAAAAAGTCGTTATGCGTCTGCTCGACAAACAGGCCGGAAGACTGGATCTCGAGCAACTTGGCATGCCCGAGAAGATTCGTACCCGCCTTGAAACCGTCATTCAACAGCCGCACGGCATTCTTCTCGTAACCGGACCGACAGGATCCGGCAAGACCACGACACTCTACGCAATGCTTGGTCAGCTCAATGACTACAAACGCAACATCATGACGGTCGAGGATCCGATCGAGTATTACATCGACGGTGTTAACCAGACCCAGGTCAACAGCAGTATCGGCATGACCTTCGCTGCCGGGTTGCGCTCGATATTGCGACAGGATCCGGATGTCATCATGGTTGGTGAGATCCGCGACCTCGAGACGGCACAAATTGCCGTTCAGGCCAGCCTCACCGGTCACATGGTCTTTTCGACCCTGCATACCAATACCGCCGTTGGCGCAATTACACGCATGCGAGACATGGGCGTCGAGCCGTTCCTGCTATCAACAAGCCTGATTGGTGTCATGGCGCAACGCCTTGTGAGGCTGCTCTGCACAGAGTGCCGCGAATCTGTCATCGCCGATGGCACTGCCTGCAAACTGCTGGGCATACCGGAGGCAGATGACACGACTATCTACAGAGCAAAGGGATGTCGTCACTGCAGCTACACTGGGTTCCAGGGACGCACCGGTGTCTATGAATATATCGCTATAGACAGTACTCTCCAGAGTCTCATTCATTCCGGTGCCGGCGAGCAGGAGATGCTCAGTCATGCCCGTACCCGAACAGAGAGCATCCAGGCCGCCGGGATCCGGCTTGTCCTCGAAGGCAAGACAACACTGGACGAAATCATTCGTGTAGCAGGCCTGGGCGAGGACTGAGCCATGGCGGCATATTCCTGGCAGGCACTGGATAGCGCCGGCAGCCTCAAGAAAGGTGTAACCCAGGCTGATTCACCGAAACATATGCGGCAGTTGCTGCGCAAGGATGGCCTGAATCCCGTAAGCGTCGAGGAGGTTAGCGGGCGCCAGGCACACAAGAGCCGGGAAAAGAAACGCGGATCAGCAGTCGATCGAAAATTGAGCCCGGCTGATCTGGCCATGTTCACGCGTCAGCTGGCAACCCTGTTGCGGTCGCGCATGCCGCTCGAAGAATGCCTGAGCGTACTCTCGCAGCAAACCAACAGAAACTGGCAACGTGATCTCATTACTGCCTTGCGATCACGTGTCAGTGAAGGCATGTCCCTTGCTGACGCCTTCAGACAGTTCCCCAGGGCTTTCCCCGCATATTTTGCTTCCACGGCCGAGGCCGGGGAGCAGGCCGGCAAGCTCGAGGTCGTTCTCGAACGTCTGGCCGATTACGCCGAGGAAGCCAATACGACGCGCCAGAAAGTAACGCTCTCACTTCTCTATCCGGTAGTGGTGGCCATCGTCGCCATCATCGTCGTGACGATCCTGCTGGTTGGTGTGGTTCCGAAAATGATCGAGACTTTCGAACACATGGAACAGGAGTTGCCTTTTCTGACGCGAACGATGATCGGTATCAGTGAATTTTTACAGCATTATGGAATCTATTTTGCTGCTGTGATGTTTTTGCTCGTGTTTCTCTTTTCCCTTGCCTATCGCCGGGAGGCTTTCCGTCGCAAAATGCACGCGTTCTATCTGCGAATACCGCTGGTGTCGCGTGTCATCAGGGAAGTCAACACAGCCCGATTCCTTCGGACCTATGCCATCCTGCTGGGCAGCAGCGTTTCGGCGACAAACGGCATGAATATTGCCGCACGTGTTCTCGGAAACCTTCCTATCCGGGATGCGCTTAGAAATGCTGCAGACCGCGTACGCGAGGGAGGAAGTATCGCGAATTCACTGAAGCGGACCGGTTATTTCAGCCCCATGACGCTGAATCTCGTGGCTAGCGGCGAGGCCTCCGGGAATCTGCCAGAGATGCTCGAGCGGGCAGGAGATGGTCAGGAGCGCACGCTGCAGGCCTCGATTTCGATGGTCGTTGGCATCCTGGAGCCACTCCTGATTGTTATCATGGGGGTTCTGGTTCTGCTGATCGTTCTCGCGATTCTGCTGCCGATTTTTCAAATGAATACTGCGATATGACGAACGAGGAAGTAATCATGAAACGTCTTTCAAGAGCACAATCGGGTTTTACACTGATCGAAATTCTCGTTGTGCTGATTATCATCGGATTTTTGACTGCCGCGGTGGCCGTCAACTACATGGGGAGGATCGATGAGGGTGCGCGTACCAAGGTCAAGGCTGATCTGCGCAGCATCGAACAGGGTCTCAATCTCTACCGCCTCGACAAATACCGCTACCCGACAACAGAGGAGGGGCTGGCGATTCTCGTGCCAGAGTATATTTCCAAGCTGACAAGCGACCCCTGGAATCGGGACTATCTCTATGCCAATCCGGGCGAACATGGACTGGAGTTTGATATTTATACCCTCGGCAGAGATGGCGCGCAGGGTGGAGAAGGGATCGACATGGATCTTGGTAACTGGAATATCGACACGATCAAGGAATAGCCGATCATGCACGCACACCGGGGCTTTACACTGATCGAGATATTGATCGTCCTGGTGCTCATTGCCACCCTGAGCTCTTTGATTGTCATCCAGGTACGCAACAGGGACGATGCTTCCATCCTGGACAAGGAGATCGAGACATTCATCAAGAGAGGCAGTTTTGCCCAGGAAGAGATGCTCTTCCGTAATAATGCGCTTGGTATCTATTTCACGAGTGGCGGGTATGCCTGGTACGAGGGGTATCTGGCCAACAGGGAGGATGAGACTGATTCCGGTGAAACGCGCAAGACTGTCCTCTGGAAACCACTCAAGGATCGTCTGCTGCAACCTCATGATTTCCCCCCGGGCATGAATATCACGCTCTATCTGGAAGGAACGCCTGTCGTCCTCGAAGACGAGTTGCCGGACGAGATCAGCCCCCAGGTGCTTTTTTTGCCCGATACCGAT
Organism: Chromatiales bacterium; assembly: GCA_050116235.1. Taxonomy (GTDB): domain Bacteria; phylum Pseudomonadota; class Gammaproteobacteria; order Chromatiales; family Chromatiaceae; genus Sva-25. The sequence goes on from JASFPB010000214.1 coordinate 3,484, forward strand.
GCCCTGCCTTTCGAGTTGTTGCTGGCATTCAGGGATGAAGAGCGACGAAGTATATTGCGGTATCCATCAGGCATGATCATCGAGAAAGGTTCAGAAGATGATGCCTGAACCGGTGACACCAGGAGACCTGGAGCAGTCAGGTTTCACACTGATCGAGGTGCTGGTTGCACTGGTCATTGCAGGCACGGCATTAATCGCTGTTTCGACAGTCGTGGGGGATTATTCACGGAATCTTCTAGGGCTGCAGGAACGGACATGGGGACACTGGGCAGCGATGAACCAGGTGGTCGAGTTCCAGCTGGAAAATCCATGGCCGGCCACAGGAAAAAAACAGGGTGAGGACACCTCCACACCCTTTGCGGCCCACTGGAAGAGAGAGATTTCCGAGACGCCCTTTGGTTCTGTCCGCAAGATCGAGCTCAGAATCTATCGTGACAAATTCGAAGAGGAACCCCTGGCGACCCTGACCACCTATACCGGCAAGGGATCCGGATGGTAGCTTGTCGCGCGAGACCTGCCGCAGGATTCACACTTGTCGAGATACTGATCGCGATGGCTGTTTTTGCCGTCATCTCCGTCATTACCTACACGACACTCACTTCGGCCATCAATGTCAGCAACCGGACCTCCGTGGTGGCGCAGAGTCTTGCCGATATCCAGCGCGTACTGATGCTCATGGAACGTGATCTCATCCAGATGGCGCCTCGTCCTGTTCTCAATGAAAATGGTGATGAGCAGCCGGCATTTCTTATCAATGGACTCTCCACGGAAGGCTTCGAATTTACACGGAGCGGCTACCAGAATCCGGCAAGGCTGGCCAGATCGCTGCTCAAGCGAATCGCCTA
>JASFPB010000215.1:0-4308 GCA_050116235.1 Chromatiales bacterium
GCACTGTCTGGCGGATCAGGCGGGCAACTACTTCCGGCTCCATCTTCCGTATCGCAACGACGCGCGTCAGGTCGAGAAAAGCCTCGTCGACCGAGAAGACCTCGACATCGGGGGTCAATGACTTCAGTGCTGTCATGATCGCCGTCGAAACCTCGGCGTAGCGCCGCGGGCGGGCAGGGCGCTGGATGAAACCGGGACAGATGTCACGTGCTGCCTTCAGGCGCATACCGGTATACACGCCCCAGGCACGCGCCTCGTAGCTCGCCGTGATGATGCAGGTGCCGCGCTCGCCATTGGTGACACCGACGGGACGTCCCTGCAGCTGGGGGAAATCCTGCTGCTCGATGGAAGCGAAAAAGGCGTTCATGTCGACAAGCGCGATGATGCGGGGCCAGGATTTCATGACTATAAATGTTCTATTGATGTTCTCTTTTATCATAGACGCGCACTGCCGGATTCGGCAAGAAAAAACTCCGCATACCCGCCAGATCCTTGTTCAGAAAGAAAGATGTCAGGGCCGACGGAACAGTTGACAGGCAAGTGCCCCGGGAATAGTTTGAATAGTGATCAACAAAAAGCTCCCGGCACCCGGAACGCGCCGTGCTGCCGAAAGCAAAATATGGAGAAATACCATGGAACCGCCGATTCACACCTTGCCATCACTGTTCAAGCAACTGGGCCTGGAGAACAGCGACGAAGCAATCGAACAGTTTATTGTCGATCACAAGCCGCTGCCTGCCGGTGTCGAACTGCACGAAGCTGATTTCTGGAACAACGCGCAGGCCGCGTTTCTCAGGCAGGAGAAGGAAGAAGATGCCGACTGGGCCGAGATTGTCGACCAGCTCGATGCAATGCTGAGATAGATTTTCTCTCTTTGCCGCAACGAGGCACGGGAGAGCCGCCGGGTCAATACATGCTGACCAAAATGGCCCAGGCTTCATTTGACTGATGCGCTCCCGGACTACTCGCGGCATCCCCGTTAATGCGCATAATGTATATTATGTTAAATAATGTGCGAGCGAGAATCCAGGTCCCAACCAGTGATCTTCATTCAGGCACCCCCTCTCTGCCTTGGCCAGTCACAAAACTGAAACCCCGGATTGCTAGATTCGCTGCATGTACAGCAAGGACCATCTCGTGATTCTCGATGCGGACGGCACAACGATCGATGCCTTCTCTGCAATCGAAAAGACATTTGCCTGCCACAACATGAATATCGGTGATCTCGAGCGTTTCCAGAAACGCCGTCATCTGTTCAAGTATCTGGGCGGAATCAAGGAGTTTCCGAAGAACCTCAAGCAGCAACTCGGCAAGCAGAAACGCGCAAGGCTGATCTCCACGTTGACGGAGGTCTATCGCGAGGAAGCATGCCTTTACGAAGATATCGTCCCGCTCGTCAAATCTCTTCTTGGGAAAAATGGCCTTCGCGTCGGGCTGGTTACACGAAACATCACAAACGATCCGATTAATACCCTGCGCTATCTTTTCGAGCGTCACGGCATTGACGTGCAGGAGCTGGATTTCCTGGTCCATATTCCGCTGAAGCAAGGCAAACTCGAACATTTCCGCGAAGTAAGAGACAGATACAGAATCAACCCCGCGAAAGCCTACGCGTGCGGCGATGAAAAGAAGGACTTCGAAGCAGCGATCGGATCCGGGCTTCATCCCTTCATGGTTTCTTACGGATTCGAGGATTTCGAACGCCTGACGACGAAAATAGGCGTTCCCTCGGAAATCATCTCCAGGAGTCCTTCAGAACTGCATGACCGTCTTGGCCATACGCTTGATCTTGGTTAAACCGTACCCGACTGCGATCAGAGAGCCGGATTATCTCCCGTCCGGGAACAGTACCGATTGATCTCACAGATCTGGCTGCATTTGTCGCAGCGCCACCAGACTCTCTCTATAAGCCGTTTCTGGCGCCTCAAAACGTCGATTCTCTTGTTTTCACTTGATCTGAAAAACCTGACGATCATCAGCCAACAGACAACATTGACACAATGTGACGAAAAAGTAACAAGTGTGACAACTGCTTTTTCTTCACAACTTGCGATATATAATTTTTCTACTCTATTTCAATTATATAAATATTATTATTAATTCATTATCGATATTCAGAGACCCAGTATTTTATTGCAAAATACTCATGTATATTATTTATTATTCAATGATATAGCGATTATATATCAATGCCCGTTGAGAGTTCTTGTCATAAAGTGACCTGCAACCTCTTGTCTTGCAATCAATAGCATTTCATTTATCCGTAATTACTATTATTTCTTATTTATTAATCCGTTCAGGCAAATTGCGTTAATGCCAGTGAGCGCTAAGTATTTGTCTATCGTGATAACACGCCAGAGGATTTTGACGATGGAAATGTTGTACCCCGTGGTAGTGATTGCGTTGGTCTTGGTAGCTGGACATTCGTTATTTAAATACTCCATCAACAAGAAGCGCAAGCTCGCGATGGAGAGCAGAAGAGATGCTGATTACAGCCGGATCCTGAGCCGGACAAACGGCGACTGGAAGATGGCTGAAAAACTGATAGACATCGAGATGAAGCATCACAAGGACATCTCTCGGGAAGAGGCGATTCAACGGATCAGTAACAGGATTGAGCGCAAGACACCAAGTAACCGCGACCTGCTTGTTATCTGATTCACATACACTGGACGGCCTCGCTAACCAGGCCATTAGAGCGAGGGCATGATGCCCTCGCCTCCTCCCTGAGGGGAGCTGCTTCAGGCCCGCATGGGAGATCGATCCGGATTATGCACGAGCATTGAAAGCCGCGGTGAAAGACGGCGTGGAGCTCTTGCCAATCAGGCTTATTCATCGACAGCAGGAAATTGTCGTTGGTGGCACGCTGGATTACAGATTATGACGCTCACAGAGTTGCGCTATATCGTCGCAGTTGCCAGGGAGAGGCACTTCGGCAGGGCCGCAGAGGCCTGCTTCGTCAGTCAGCCGACGCTGAGTGTTGCTGTGCGCAAGCTCGAGGAGGAGCTCGAACTGGCCATTTTCGAGCGCGGTAAAGGCGAGGTTACCATCACCCCTGCGGGTGATCTCATCATTGCCCAGGCGCAGCGCGTATTGGAGGAAGCCAGCAAGATACAGCAGCTCAGCGAACATGGCAGAGATCAGCTCGAAGGTCCACTGCGTATCGGCGCGATTTATACTGTTGGCCCCTACCTCTTTCCCGATATCGTCCCCGAAATCGCGAAAAAGGCGCCAAAAATGCAGCTCGCAATCGAGGAGAATTTCACAGCTGTCCTGACGGAGAAACTCAAGAACGGCGAGCTGGATCTCATCATCATATCGGAACCTTATAAGGAATCCGGCATACGAACCGAGGCAGTCTACAGCGAACCCTTTGTCGCCTTGTTGCCGGCAACACACCCATTGACCAGGCAGAAGACGCTGTCTACCGCGGATCTTGAACAGGAGAGCGTGCTCCTGCTCGGAAACGGCCATTGTTTCCGCGACCAGGTCCTCGAATTCTGTCCAGAGTGCCGCATGCAGGGGGAGAGCTACAGCAATTCGATCCATAGCACGATCGAGGGTGGTTCACTGGAAACCATTCGGTATATGGTCGCATCCGGGCTCGGCATCACGATTCTGCCTTGCACTGCGAGTGGTGCCGACAAGTACTCCGACCGTCTCTACAGGGTATTACCCTTTGCTGGCAAGCAACCCTCGCGGACAATCGCCGTTGCATGGCGCAAAAGCTTCCCGAGGATGGATGCTGTTTCACTGATCAGGAATATCATCAACAATAAACTGCCAGGATGTGTGAAACCTGTGATCGGAAAACCGGATGAACACCAGTTGCAGTGCCGGGGCGTGACAATTCTCCCATCGACCTCACAGACAAGTCTGGCGGATGAAGCTGCAAACAGCCGTGGAATCTGAAAGCGGCCTGGGTGGAAGAGAGAAATAAACCTGTTTATGGCGAAAAGGATCACTGAACGGTTTCCTTCCCCGGCAAGTTGCCTCAAGAGATTCAGATGTTTGACTGCGCGAACGGAGACAGCATCCGGAAATTGCAGAAAGTCATCTTCAAACAGAGTGACATTCTTTACTTCAGTATAGACACTCTGACCTGATTCGTCAGCGATGACAAAATCGAGCCGGGAGGCTTCGAGACCGGGACGCTCCACTTTGACTTCGCGCTGTATCGGCCCGAGTCCTGAAAACTGCCCGATTTGCCCTTTCTCGAGTGCATTCGCGATCACGCTGTTGACCAGGACCGTATTGACACCGATCCAGCCGTTTCCCATGTCGATACGCTCGAGTGTCCACTTGAGT
>JASFPB010000216.1:0-4303 GCA_050116235.1 Chromatiales bacterium
TCTTGACGCCTCCGCGCTCGAGGCAGTCATCACGCTGCTGACACGGCAGGGGTTCAGTGTGAGTGTTCCTCCCGACCAGGGGTGTTGCGGTGCAATGCATGCGCATGCCGGAGAGCGGGAGAAGGCATTTCTGCTGGCAGAGAGCAACCGCGAGGCATTCAGTGGCAGGGCCGATGCCATTCTGGTGACGAGCAGTGGATGTGGCCAGCAACTTCAGCAATCGCTGGAATATCCGGTCTTCGAGGCAACAGCCTTCCTGGCTGAGCATTGTCATTTCCCCGGGCTGCCGCCCGAAAGTCTCCGCAACACGGCTCTCTACCTGCCCTGCAGCCTGGATGCCATGCAGCAGGCCGGGAGCGTGCGCAGCCTCTTCGGCAACCTCGCAGGTGAAGCCATGCCCGAGATCGAGGGATTCGGGTGTTGCGGGGGGGCTGGCATGCACATGCTTACGCATCAGCAAATGGCGCAGCAGCTGGCCGCGCCTGTTGTCGAGAAAATACGCGAGGAGGGCATCGATACGCTGTTGACGACCAACAGCGGTTGCGCTCTGCATCTCGGCCGGTCGCTCTCCGATGCCGGCCTTTCCGTCACTCTCATGCATCCGCTAGAATGGCTGCAACAGCAGCTGGAGACCACTCGATGAAACGTGACTATTCACCCTTCGACAGGCTTGTCATGCAGTTCGACCAGGCTGTCCAGACAGTCTTTGGTCGTCCGCAAGTCACTGAACGTCCGAATCCTGCGGCAGGACTGCAGGACAGCGTGCCGAGTGATAGCGAGCGCGATCATACCGCCCGCTTGATGCGTATCAACCATACCGGCGAAGTCTGCGCCCAGGCACTCTACCAGGGGCAGGCGATGACGGCGCGTGACCCCTCGGTACGCGAGAGCATGGAACGCTCGGCACAGGAGGAGAATGATCACCTCGACTGGTGCGAGAAGCGTATCGAGCAGCTCGGTGGCCGCACAAGTTTGCTTAACCCGCTATGGTATGCGGGCTCCTTTGCGATCGGAGCCCTGGCAGGCATCGCCGGGGACAAATGGAGTCTGGGCTTTGTCGCAGAGACCGAGCGCCAGGTGGAAGATCATCTCGATGAGCATCTTGCACAGGTCCCTGCCGATGACCGCAAGACCCGCGCCATACTCGAGCAGATGAAGAGGGACGAGATCGAGCACGCGGCGAAAGCCGTCGCCACTGGCGCTGCAGAGTTGCCGGCGCCAATCAGGCAGGCAATGAAGTTCACCTCGAAAATCATGACGACCACGGTCTACCGCGTCTGAATGCATCGCATTCGTTGACTGCTTGTGAAAATCTGCTGTGAGTAGAACGCCGGCATCTTGCATTTCCGGCAGAAGTTACAGCAGAAAGATCGTAGCGAGCCCCAGGAAAGCAAGAAAACCGACGATGTCGGTCACTGTCGTGAGGAAGACGCCGCCAGCCAGTGCCGGGTCGATGCCGAAACGGTCGAGCACGATCGGGATCAGTGCACCGCTGATCGCAGCCGATATCAGGTTGATGGTCATCGCTGCGGCGATCAGCCAGGCGATGCTGATATCCTCGAACCAGATTCCCGCGATCACAGCCACGATGATGGCCCAGATGAAGCTGTTGATCAGCCCGACACTCAATTCCTTCAAAAGCAGCCAGCGCATGTTTGATGAAGAGAGCTGTCGCAATGCAATGCCCCGTATGGCCAGCGTCATGGTCTGCGTGCCGGCGATCCCCCCCATGTTGGCAACGATCGGCATCAGCACAGCGAGGGCGACGATCTTCTCGATCGTTCCCTGGAACTGGCCAATGACCCAGGAGGCGAGGAAGGCTGTGATGAGGTTGACGCCGAGCCAGAGGGCGCGCCGCTTCGCACTCACCATGACCGGCGCGAACATGTCCACATCTTCCGAGAGACCGGCCTGGCCCATAAACTGGTGTTCGCCCTCTTCGCGGATGACATCAACGACGTCATCGATGGTGATCCGGCCGACGACCTTGCCGGCATCATCGACGACCGGTGCCGAGACCAGGTCATGCAATTCGAAGCTGTTGGCGACCTCCCTGGCAGGCTTGTCTGTATGGAATGACTTGACGTCGAGGCTCATGACCTCGGCGACGATTTCCGAGAGATTACCCGTGACCAGCCTCGAGAGCGGCAGCATGCCAAGGTACTCGGCATTACGGTTGACGACAATGAGCGCATCCGTGTCAGCGGGCATACGATCCCCGAGTCTTCGCAGGAAGCGCAACGCAGCATCGAGCGTGACCTCCGGGCGGATCAGTACCATGTCAGTGTTCATGAGGCCGCCGGCCGTATCCTCCGGGTAGGAGAGAACATCCTCGAGGCTCTCGCGCCGCTGCTGGTCGAGTGACTCGATCACCTCCTGTGTGATCGTCTCGGGGAGTTCCTGGATCAGGTCGGCGAGGTCGTCGAGGTCGAGGTTCTCGGCAGCGGCAAGCAGCTCGGCCGTATCCATCTTCCTGATGAGTTCCGAGCTGACCTCGTCGGAAAGCAGGACCAGCACCTCGCCGTCCTGGTCACCGATCAATCCCCAGACGATCTCGCGCTCCGTGATCGGCAGACTCTCCATGAGGTGCGCAATTTCGGCAGGAGCCAGCGCATTGAGCAGCTTGCTCGCCTGCTGCAGGGCGCCGCTGTCGAGCATGCGCTGCACCCGCTGATAGCGCGAATTCTCCTGGGGAAGGGCGGTCACTGGATAGATTCCGGGGCGATGACAAACAGCCGCCAGTTTAGCAGGCAGGCAATAGAAACAGAATCTGCTGCTGAAAAAGAGTCAGGTTGGCGCCGGAGGATGACGATGCGGGTGCACGGCGGTGCTTACTGATCGCCGGCCTGTTGGCTACGGCCTGCTGCGCCTTACTCCGGCTCGCCGAACCTGTTGTTGACGAGCTCCTCAAGGGCGTCGATTGCCGCTTCGGCATCTTCGCCCTCGGCCTCGATCCGGATACCAGTGCCCTGCGAGGCGGCCAGCATCATGACACCCATGATGCTCTTGGCATTGACACGTTGCGAGTCCTTCCTGACATGGATCTCGGCATTGTAACGGTTGGCAACGGTGACAAATTTGCTGGCTGCACGCGCGTGCAGTCCGAGCTTGTTGATGATGGTGATTTCTTTCCCTGTCATGTTCAGTCAGCCATGACGATGCAGTTGCAGGCACCTTCTGTTGCAGCCTTTGCAACCCCGGTATGGTGTTGATGCATGTAATTGGCGCCTCGCAGGAGCATGGGGAGATTGACGCCGAATACCAGGCTGCTCTCGGCATGCTGCAGGTGTGCCCGCGTGGCGATATTGCCTGGTGTGGCGCCCTTGAGGTCACACAACATCAGGACGCCGTTGCCCTGATCGCTGTTCTCAAGTTCTGCAAGCAGTCTCCTGGTCATGGCATCACTGTCGCAGTCGAGATCGATATCGAATGCCTTGAGCGGGCCGGTATCACGAAGAATGCGGGTCGCGACAGAGACGAGAGAACTCGCGAGGGGGGTGTGGGCGATAACGATGAGACTGCAATCAGGCATTGGCAGTGGCGAGTTCCCGGTGGTTGATCAGGCAATTGTATCCCTTTTGCGACAGCCTTTCGGCAATCTGCTCGACGAGATAGACGGATCTGTGCTGTCCACCGGTGCACCCGATCGCCACGGTCAGGTAGGAGCGGCCTTCGTTGCGGTAACCCGGGATCCATGAATGGAGCACTTCCTCGATCTCGCCGAGATAGGTGCCGGTGGCGGGTTCATCCGCCAGAAAGGCCTGCACCTCCTCGTCCCTGCCCGTCAGGGGGCGCAGCTCCGTGCGCCAGTAGGGGTTCGGTAGCAGGCGCGCATCGAAAACAAGGTCGGCATCCTGGGGAAGGCCATACTTGTAGCCGAAAGACTGTATCTCGATCTGCAGTTCCTCGGGGATTTGCGCGATCTTGCGTCGAATCTGCCGGCGCAGCTGATGCAGGCTTGTGCGACTGGTATCGATCAGGAGGTCTGCGGCCTCGCGTATCGGCCGCATGCGCATGCGCTCCTCGAGCACTGCCTCGGTCAGTGTGTGTTTGCTGTCAGAGAGCGGGTGCTTTCTGCGTGTTTCACTGTAGCGTCGAAGGATTACACGGTCGTCGGCTTCGAGAAACAGGATGGTGCAGTCAATCCCGTCTCGCTTCAGCTCCTCGATGACGGGCGGCAGGATATCGATACCGGCGGTCGCTGTTCTGACATCGATACCGATGGCGACATCCTGTTTGTAGAGCCTGTCATTGCCGAGAAGCTCACCTGTCAGGGCGGGCATGAGGGAGACCGGCAGGTTGT
>JASFPB010000217.1:0-4281 GCA_050116235.1 Chromatiales bacterium
AGAAAAAGGCCATTGTCGCCGAAGTCGCTGAAATTGCAGCCAACGCCTACTCTGCCATCGCAGCCGAGTACCGGGGTCTGACTGTCGAGGAGATGACGCAACTGCGTGCCGAGGCACGCAACAGCGGTGTCTATCTTCGCGTTGTCAAGAACTCGCTCGCTCGCCGCGCGATTGAAGGCACGGAATTCGAGTGCATGACCGAAGGTCTGACAGGCCCTCTCGTTCTTGCCTTCTCCCAGGAAGATCCGGGCTCCGCTGCACGCGTCATCAAGGATTTTGCCAAGGATCACGAGAAACTCGAGGTCAGGCTGGTTTCCATCAGTGGAAAACTGCTTGAGCCGGGTGAGATCGGTACCCTGGCGAAAATGCCGACATACGACGAAGCAATCAGCATGCTGATGGCTGTCATGAAAGCGCCCGCCGAAAAGCTGGCGCGCACCATGAACGAGGTGCCTGGCAAGCTTGTACGCACGGTTGCTGCAATCAAAGACGCGAAAGAGGCGGCCTAGGCCAACCTGTTTTCACCTTAATTATCGTGTTTGACCGTTAGGAGAAACATCGTGAGTAAAGAAGATATCCTGGAAGCTATTGCCAACATGAGCGTGATGGAAGTTGTCGAGCTCATCGAGGCAATGGAAGAGAAATTCGGCGTTTCCGCTGCAGCTGCAGCTGTTGCTGTCGCAGCTCCCGGCGCTGGTGGCGATGCTGCTGCCGCTGAAGAAAAGACAGAATTCGACGTGGTTCTGGCTGGCTTCGGCGACAACAAGGTTGCCGTCATCAAGGCCGTTCGTGGCATCACAGGCCAGGGCCTGAAAGAAGCCAAGGAAGCTGTTGAAGGCGCTCCGACAACCCTGAAAGAGGGTGTTTCGAAGGAAGAAGCCGAAGATCTCAAGAAGCAGCTCGAGGAAGCAGGCGCTACTGTCGAGGTCAAGTAAGACCTTGCAGGGCGTCGCAGTTGCGACTGCAGACCAGGCTGATGGCCAATGGGCCATCGGCCTTTTGCCGCTTGTGGCAGACAGCGGAAACTCTACTCGGGAGGCGCGATACGGCGTTCAAATCGAACTCGAAATGCTCATTTACCGGAACGTAAACTGCGCTTTCTCGTCCGATTTCGCCTTGTCTCGCAGCACCCGAGCGAATTTCTGCACTCTGCCGGAGCGGCAACAGATTGGCGGGGCAGGCGAGCCCCGGTTACCCGCATCGCGGGCGTATTCACTGATCCCGAGGGACGGTAAGCATGGCGTATAGTTTCACAGAAAAGAAGCGTATCCGTAAGGATTTCAGCAAGCAGAGGACCATTCTCGATGTTCCCTTTCTGCTGGCGACACAGATTGACTCCTTTCGTACCTTTCTCCAGCTGGACAATAAGGCGGAAGAGCGCGAGAACGTCGGGCTGCATGCGGCCTTCAGTTCCGTTTTTCCGATCGTCAGCCACTCCGGCAATGCTGTTCTGGAGTACGTGAGTTACCGTCTCGGAGAACCACCCTTCGATGTGCGTGAATGCCAGTTGCGCGGTGTGACTTATGCTGCGCCACTGCGCGTCCTCGTCAAGCTCGTCATCTATGACAAGGAATCCAAGAGCACGCCTCCCAAGGTCAAGGAAGTGCGTGAGCAGGAAATCTACATGGGCGAGATGCCGCTCATGACGGATACCGGCACCTTTGTCATCAACGGGACCGAACGTGTCATCGTCTCCCAGCTCCACCGTTCGCCGGGTGTCTTCTTCGACCATGACAAGGGCAAGACCCATTCGTCCGGCAAGCTGCTGTTCTCGGCACGCGTTATTCCCTATCGCGGTTCCTGGCTCGACTTCGAGTTCGATCCGAAGGACTGCGTTTTCGTTCGCATCGACCGTCGCCGCAAGATCCCGGCCACAATCCTGCTGCGAGCGCTCGGCTATGATACCGAGCAGATTGTCGACATGTTCTTCGAAACCGATCGTTTCGAACTCGGTGACAAGGGCATCACGGTCGATCTCGTGCCGAGCCGCCTGCGTGGCGAGACACTCGACTTCGACGTCAAGATCAAGAACAAGGTATTAGTCGAAACCGGCCGTCGTATCACACAACGCCATATCCGCGAGCTCGACAAGGCGGGTATCACCAAGCTCGAGGTTCCTGTCTCTTTTCTCGCCGGAAAGGCACTTGCGCACAACGTCGTCGACAAGTCGACCGGTGAGCTGCTTGCCAACGTCAACGATGAACTGACCGAGTCCACGATCGAGACCCTTGTCCAGGCGGGCGTGAAGCAGATCGAAACCATCTTCACCAATGATCTCGACCATGGTCCCTTCATCTCGGACACCCTGCGTATCGACCCGACAACGAGTCAGCTCGAGGCGCAGGTCGAGATCTATCGCATGATGCGTCCCGGCGAGCCGCCGACAAAAGATGCCGCAGAGAATCTTTTCAATAACCTCTTCTTCTCGCTGGACCGTTACGACCTCTCGGCTGTAGGCCGCATGAAATTCAATCGCCGTCTGGGCCGGGACGAGTCCGAGGGCGAGGGCACCCTTTCGAATGACGACATCATCGATGTGCTCAGGACTCTGATCGATATCCGCAACGGCAACGGTACCGTCGACGACATCGACCACCTCGGCAACCGCCGCGTGCGTTGTGTCGGCGAGATGGCGGAAAACCAGTTCCGTATCGGCCTCGTGCGTGTCGAGCGCGCTGTGAAGGAACGCCTCAGCCTCGCAGAGAGCGAAGGGCTGATGCCGCAGGAGATGATCAACTCCAAGCCGGTCTCGGCTGCGATGAAGGAGTTTTTCGGCTCCAGCCAGTTGTCCCAGTTCATGGATCAGAACAACCCGCTTTCCGAGATCACGCACAAGCGCCGGGTTTCTGCACTTGGCCCGGGCGGACTCGCACGCGAACGTGCCGGATTCGAGGTCCGCGACGTCCACCCGACGCATTACGGCCGTGTCTGCCCGATCGAGACGCCGGAGGGGCCCAACATCGGCCTTATCAATTCGCTGGCTGTCTATGCACGCACCAACAAGTACGGCTTCCTCGAGACGCCATACCGTGTGGTGCACGACGGCAAGGCCACGGACGAGATTCATTACCTTTCAGCCATCGAGGAGGGGCGTTACGTCATCGCGCAGGCAAACGCCTCGCTCGACGAGAAGGGACACTTCACCGACGACCTGGTCTCCTGCCGCTTCGAGAATGAATTCACGATGGCGACACCTGACCGCATCAACTACATGGACGTCTCGCCACGCCAGATTGTCTCTGTAGCTGCGAGCATGGTTCCGTTCCTCGAGCATGACGATGCCAACCGGGCACTCATGGGTTCAAACATGCAGCGTCAGGCCGTTCCCACCCTGCGTGCCGAAAAACCGCTCGTCGGCACCGGTATGGAGCGCGTCGTGGCAGTCGACTCGGGCGTTACTGTCGTCGCCAGGCGCGGCGGTGTGGTCGATTCCATCGACGCCAAGCGCATCGTGGTGCGCGTCAATGACGACGAGACCGAAGCCGGCGAGCCGGGTGTCGATATCTACAATCTGACCAAGTACACGCGCTCCAACCAGAATACCTGCATCAACCAGCGCCCGCTGGTCAGGGTCGGCGATCAGGTTGCGCGCGGTGACGTCATGGCTGATGGCCCTTCCACCGATATGGGTGAGCTTGCACTTGGCCAGAACCTGCGCGTCGCCTTCATGCCCTGGAACGGCTACAACTTCGAGGACTCTATCCTGATCTCGGAACGCGTCGTTCAGGAGGACCGTTTCACGACGATCCACATCGAGGAGCTGACGTGCATGGCGCGTGACACCAAGCTTGGCACCGAAGAGATCACGTCCGATATCCCGAATGTCGGCGAAGCCAACCTTGGCCGTCTCGACGAGTCGGGCATCGTCTATGTCGGTGCCGAGGTCAGGGATGGCGATATTCTTGTCGGCAAGGTTACGCCGAAAGGTGAAACCCAGCTGACGCCTGAAGAGAAACTGCTGCGCGCCATCTTCGGTGAGAAAGCTTCCGATGTGAAGGATACCTCCCTGCGCATGCCGTCGAGCATGTCCGGTACCGTCATCGACGTGCAGGTCTTCACGCGTGACGGCGTCGAGAAGGACGCCCGAGCGCTGCAGATCGAGGAAGCCGAACTCGAGCGTGTCCGCAAGGATCTTGATGACCAGCTGCGTATCATGGAAGAAGATACCTTCGAGCGAATCGAGAAGATGCTGCTCGGCAAGGTTGCTGACGGCGGTCCCAACAAGCTCAAGAAGGGGACCAAGATCACCAAGGCTTACCTGTCGGAGATCAGCAAGGAAGA
>JASFPB010000218.1:0-4256 GCA_050116235.1 Chromatiales bacterium
CATCGAAAATTCCGTATGTCCAAGCGACACGCCTTCGTCGGACAGCCCCCCTTCACCACCCAGTTGAAAGCCCGGGAGGATGTATTCCTCAGGATCCTGTGAATAGCTTGCGGCACGCAAGTCGAAAATAAGGCTAGGTTGCAGTTTGCTTTCTGCCAGCGCGGTGTCATACCCGAAGGCAGTTGCCATAGCAGCAGCGCAAACCGCAAATGATTTTGACAAATTCATTTGCAACTCCAGTTCCTGCCGGCCAAACGCCAACATGAACGAAAAATCGATTTAGATGTTTTCAGGGATCAGCGAGTCAGCTGTATGGAGGTGCTCTGATATCGGTGTATGCAGGTGAGGAGAAAACTCTCGAAGAGAATTCGAGATCTGCCAGCGGCGTTGTGGAGAGTTGCGCCGGTAAATAATGCTGCGCAGTGGCTTCTTGTGCATCATGTTGTGCAGCCGTGTCAGCCAGATCACAGAACTCGGTGTGTTCATGTGTGACGTGTTCAGTTGCATGAACAATGACGATGGTCTGCGCACAGAACAGGAGACACGCCATGATCAGGTTCATGGCAAATGTGCAAGTGGACTGTTTTCCCAGCAGTGTCATGGATAGGGAGGCAAGGCCCCGAGTGGGTATCAGTAGACCGGGCTAAGATACCAGCCAGATTGGATCAGCTGCAAGCGCTCCCTGCGGCTCAAAGTCCTTACATTACGCCTGCCAGGGTGTGAGAGTCGCTGTGATGTCGGGTTATGCCTTTGTAGACGATGTTGGAGACATTGCGGATGACGTCACCACGTGATCGAATCCAGGAAGTGTAGTTACTTGCCGGTCGCTGCTTTTCGATGATCCCGATGATGGTATAGGGATAGCGCTTGCCGTCCGGCCCCTCGATATTGAGTATGCCCATATCACCGCACAAGTGAGCCGTGCTGCCGGTCTTGTTGTAAACCTCGGTGCCCTTCGGCAATGCCTTTGCCCCGGTATAGATCCGGTCAGCGCCAGGCAGTGCCATCAGGCGTCTGATCTCACCCGCCCGGGGTATTTCGTCCTTCCAGAGTGCATACAGAAAGCGGTTGTAATCGTGAATGGAGGCCTTGTTGAGATAGGTACGACCGTTGGACGGGATGTATTCGACCATGTGTATATCACGGAAGATTTCCGGGTAATGCTGCTTGAGGATCCGCTGAACCGCGCCGGGCCCACCCACCTGTTTCATCACCCAGTTGGTCGATGGATTATTGGATCGCTGGATCATCTTTTCCATGTGACGGCGACTCTTACTGCCGTAGATAAGATCCCCCTGCTCCACCAGTTGAAAAAAAGCGGCGGCGATGAAAGGCTTGACGAGACTGGCTGCCTGGAACTGGACGTTTTCGTTGATCGTGACCAGCTTTTCTCCGGTAGTGAAATCGTAGACGGCCCAGCCAGTACGTTCATCCCTGGCAATCTTGCCTTCTCTGCGCAGACGCTTGATATAGTCTTCGACCGCGACTTCCAGCTCACGTATCTCCTTGAGCCGCTCGGGACCGCTCATCTTGCTGCGTGACACGCTGGCGACCTTCGTGGATTCCTTTGCTTGCGAAGTCACAGGCTCCCCTGTGTAGTCGGTCCACTCTCCCGCAGGCACGACGCTGGCAGCTTCGAGCCCCCGGGAACGCAGTATCTTGCTGTGGGACCGGGCTACCTTCTGCGCTCCCGCATTATCACCATTTCGCGGATAGATGAGTCCGTAGAGACCGTCTCTTGTGACGATTTTCAGTCGCTTGGCCATGTTCGGACCGAGCGTTTTTCCAACCTGGTCACGATATTTTTCAACACTCTCCACCTCCTGGTGCCAGAGGTAGGAGACATCGTAGTGTTCACCGGCCATTGCGGTGGCAGGAAAAGCGGCCAACCACAACAGGATCAGCAGATAGAAGAGAGGAGTTCTGCATACTGGGTACATGATAGTTATTCCAGGCAAATATTGTTTTAACTCAGACCCTTGGAGAATTATTCTAGTCCCATTTCATGCTTTTGGGAAGGGGCCGTCAAGGATTAATGAAATTTACTGTAAATCCGGTCGCTACCCCTGCGTCTTTTGAGGCAGGAAAAAGACGACGAAGGGATCAGAGTTTTTACTCTGACCCCAAACTACTGTCTGCAAACTGCAAATGAATCATAAAACTGCCATACGTTTGTATTATTCCTTACACATTTCTTTATTAGCATATTAGTGTCTTCTAATTTCATGCTAACAGGAGCCTATTAATGATCATGAAAACACTGGTAATTGCTGTCGCGTTCGTTGCTGCATCGGCTGATGCATCAGAGTACTCACTGGAGCCCTGCATCAATGGTGGTGTATCCAGTAACGGTCAATTTCCGAGTCAGGAGATGGAGGATCAAGTACAGGCATACCTCGAATGGAAGTCCAGTGATCCCTATTATCTCTTTAGTATCTCAGCCTCTTCAATAGACACTCCTTTTGAAGAGGATTACACCGCCGCGAACGACTGATCCAATTCAACAACTCTCTCGGGAAACAGAGATAGCGGGCCCTCTGGTCAGGAGATCATTTGACTGTGGATTGCATGATCACGGTGACTGGAGATGCCCGCTCATTGAAGAAAAGATCGACATTCTTTGTATTTCAGAAACGGATAAGCTATCTCTAAACCTTGCCGTTGAAGCGCCTGGCTCAATTTGTGCTCACGAACTCGAGCGTAAGCCAGGGTACCCAGTCCCTGGATTCCTGATGTGTCGTTATTCTGGCCATTCCAGCCCGGCACTCGGTGTATAGAGTCTCGGTAAAGATCGGTAATCGCCCCCACCCTTCACTGAGACGGGTTACTCTGGCTCACGGGAGGAAGTTTTTCGGGTAATGCTGGATGAATCGACTCAAGGGGCTTTGACGGTGTAATGAGGTCCGCGCTTGCAGAATGCTCCTTGCTGTTATTTCATTTGTCTGGACATACCATCACTTGTAGCAGATCCCTTTTTCTGACCTGAGCCATTTGCGAAAGCGCTCGATTTTGGTATCCAGAGAACAGGTTTTCGGCAGTGTATCCAGATAGTAGCCATATTCGATCTGGATACTCGTTCGTTGCTCAGGTTCCAAACTTTCCCAATCACGTAATTTGTTTTTCTCACGTTTCATGTGTAAGCCTCCTCGTTCAACTCGAAGTCTTGCCGACTGCGTTTCGGTACGAGTTCGGTCTGATCACAGCTGTCTAAAAGCGCTCAAAGAAGCCTTCACGACTATCTTACGTCGGGAATTTCTACTCGAGGGTAAGCTTGTGCGGCAAAGAAGGATTGTTAAATCCGGTTACCCATGGTTGTGGGTATCTTTCCCTGACTACTGTACCCCGGTATCAGCGCCAGCGAGACGTGCCGACACTCATGTAGCCGTGGTTGCCAATCGGGACTCCGACACTGACGCCGACGCCTACGTTGGCATTGCAACCAACAAGCATCAGGGTCATCACGACAACAAGCGCGATCTGTATGATTCCAGTCAGTCTGACTCGCATGTTCATGGCCCTCACTCTTTCAGGTCTTGCAGTACCAGCAGTGCGCCGGTCGGATCTTTAATCACTGCCATCGTTCCCTCGCGGACCTCTGGCGAGACGGGAACCAGGATCTGCCCGCCGAGTTGTTCGGCGCGGGCCGCCGCAGCCGCCGCATCCTGCACACCAAAGTATGTCAGCCAGACAGGAGACCAGTCCGGTGTCGGATTCTTGAGTATCCCGGCCCTGTCGATTCCGTGATGACCAAGCAGCGTGTACTTGCCACCGCGTCGCTCGATCGTCCTTGTATCGAAGCCAATGACGCGACGATAGAAATCCGTGGCAGTCGCGACATCGTTGGAGATGAGTTCATTCCAGATGACGCGGCCGGGAGCAGGCGCTGTCGTGCTGTCATCCGGATCACCGATATTGCTTCGCGCCAGGCCGATGACGGCACCCTCGCGATCAATGATCGCTGCAACACGTCCTAGCGGTACGCTCCGGGCCGTGACCGCGACGGTGCCGCCTGCCGACACACTGGCCTCCACTGCCCTGTCCACATCGTCAACCGAAACGTAAGGCAACCAGCGCGACAGTGTCGTGCCGTCAGCCCGCGGATCGACTGCAACGATCCCGGCAACCCAGACAGAGCCGGAGCGAGCGACCGAATACGCATGTCCACTGCTACCGGTTGCTTTCTGAAACGACCAGCCGAACAGCCCTTCGTAAAAGCGTTCGGCGGCCGCCGGATCCTCGGTGACAAGATCGTGCCA
>JASFPB010000219.1:0-4253 GCA_050116235.1 Chromatiales bacterium
TGTGCGGAAGGGTGCTGCGGGCCAAAATTGATCGTGTAGTTGCGAATCTCGGACATCAGCCGGCAGCCTCCTCTTCTTCCCCTTCGGGCTCTTCGGGCTTCCAGCCCTCTTCGTAACGGCTATCCTCGCGAATGACACGCGCCACGAGAGTGCGCGGTTCGATGCTGACAGGTTCGTAGACGACACGCTTCTGCTCGGGGTCGTAGCGCATCTCGACAGTGCCCTCGAGCGGAAAATCCTTGCGGAACGGGTGACCGATGAAACCGTAGTCGGTCAGGATACGACGCAGGTCGGGGTGCCCCTTGTAGAGGATGCCGAAGAGATCAAACGACTCGCGTTCGAACCAGTTGGCCGCGCTCCAGAGATCCACGACCGAGTCGATGATCGGCTTGTCGGAATCCAGCAGCGTTTTTACTCGAACGCGGTGATTGTGGACCGTCGAGAGCAGATGGTAGACGGATGCAAACCTGTTCTCAGGTTCCGGCGAGAAAGCGCCGCGCTCTGCACCACGGCTGAAACCGGAATTGCCGGTCGACCACTCGGACTGGCCATAGGCAGACAGATCGACACCGCAGACATCGATCAGGGTATCGAACTGGAATGGCTTGCCGTTGCGCAGCAGTGCCATGACGGACTTGAAGACTCCCCGCGGGACCGTCAGCGTCACCTCACCACGGGCGCGATGAAAGCCAACGCCCTCGACTTCCTGCTCCTCGAAGGCTTCCTCCAGTTCGTCGACGAGATCGTCCAGGCGCTCTTCTAGCGACATGTATTGGTTGCTCCCTTCCGGTTACCGCGCGATGGTGTTTGTGCGCCTGATCTTGTTCTGCAGTTGCAGAATGCCGTAGAGCAGGGCCTCGGCCGTGGGCGGACACCCCGGCACGTACACATCCACCGGTACGATACGGTCACAGCCCCGAACAACAGCGTAGGAGTAGTGATAATAGCCACCGCCATTAGCACAGGAGCCCATCGAGATGACCCAGCGTGGTTCGGCCATCTGGTCATAAACCTTCCGCAATGCCGGCGCCATCTTGTTGACCAGGGTACCTGCAACGATCATGACGTCTGATTGTCGCGGACTCGGGCGGAAAATGATGCCGAAGCGGTCCATGTCGTAGCGGGATGCAGCAGCGTGCATCATTTCGACAGCGCAGCATGCCAGACCGAAAGTCATCGGCCACATGGAACCGGTCCGCGCCCAGTTGATGAGCTTGTCAGCAGACGTCGTGACAAAGCCCTCGTTGAAAACGCCTTCTATTCCCATTCCAGTGCTCCTTTCATCCACTCGTAGATGAAACCGACGACCAGGATGCCGAGAAACAGCACCATGGCCCAGAAACCGACAATACCGATTTTGTCGAGCACGACTGCCCAGGGAAAGAGAAACGCGATCTCGAGATCGAATATGATGAACAGAATCGCGACAAGGTAGTAGCGAACATCGAACTTCATGCGGGAATCTTCGAATGCCTCGAAACCGCATTCGTAGGGCGACAGCTTCTCCTCTTCGGGACGGTGCGGGCCAAGTACGAAACCCAGTGTAATCACCACGCCGCCGATGACGAGGCCGAGCACAATGAATACAAGTATCGGAAAGTAGGATTCCAGCATGGTGCGGCGGTTATCTGTTGTGGGCCTGCGATATCGACGGGGTGAGATCGCATCGCGGCATTTATCTAGCGAGCCGAAAGTCTATCTGCAAGGATCAAACCCTGTCAAGTTGGGGTATTGACCTATTTGTATAGCATTTTCAAGAGCTTATTCGATTTTTGTGGCGCTATAAAAAATCAGTATCAGTCGATTTTATAATGCACCTTAAGGAATTCAATGATTACCGCTGCAGCCTGCAGAAAGTCAATGATCCGGCCGTGCACGAAACGCAGCAGCAAGGCCCTTACCGCGGACAAAAATAAAAAAAGCCCGGCATGAAAACCGGGCTTTCAGGATGGTGCCGAAGGCCGGACTCGAACCGGCACGGCTTACGCCACTACCCCCTCAAGATAGCGTGTCTACCAATTCCACCACTTCGGCTGAAACTCTTCTCATTCGCTCGACGGCTTTACCTCGTCGATCGCGCTCTCGACAGCAGTTGCTCCTCCCTCTCCAGTCGCTGATTCCGCAGCACTTTCTGCAGCCGCCTCCGTTTCGGAGGCGGCAGTATCTACAACTGCCTCGCTTTTTTCAACACCTGTTTGTCCGGAGGCTTCACTTTTTTCCTCTGCGTCCGACACTGCCGGCGGGGGCACCGGGATATCCGATGCGGGTGCCGCCTTTGGCACTTCGGGAACATCCGGCAGATCAGTCACGGGCGGAGGCGTTTCCACAGCCGGCGCTTCCTGTTCGGCTCGCTCCATCAGGCCGGGGGCTTCTGTCCTGTTCATGGCATACCAGGCAAGCGCCAGTGCAAGCACGAACCAGCCGGCAGCGAGCACTGCGGTGGTACGGCTCAAAAAGTTTGCAGAGCCCTGCGCGCCAAAGACGGTCGCGGATGCCCCGCTGCCGAATGCGGCACCGGCATCAGCACCCTTACCGTGCTGCATCAGGATCAGGGCAACCATCCCGATCGAGGCAAGCATGAAGATGACAACAAGTATCTGTTCCATGAGCGTCTCTGGTTTAGTTCGCGGCCTTGGCGATCGCGAGGAAATCGTCGACCTTGAGCGACGCACCGCCGATAAGCCCGCCGTCGATATCGGATTGAGCAAGCAGATCGGACGCATTGCCGGCATTCATGCTACCGCCATAGAGGATCTGCAACGCCTCTGCGACGGAAGCATCGCTGGCGGCGACCCGGGAACGGATGAAAGCGTGCACTTCCTGCGCCTGCTCCGGTGTGGCTGTCTTGCCTGTGCCGATGGCCCAGACAGGCTCATAGGCGACGACGCCTTTCGCCAGCGCAGCAACACCGAGCTTGTTGATGACCGCATCGACCTGGCGTGCGACAACATCATTGGTGATGCCCTGCTCCCGCTCTTCCAGCGTTTCACCAATGCAGAAGATCGGAATCAGGCCCGCCTGCATGGCCGCTTCGTATTTCTCGGCGACCAGTTCGTCACTCTCCTTATGATAAGTACGACGCTCGGAGTGACCGATGATGACATACTTGCAATGGAAGTCGTTCAGCATGGAAGCAGCGATTTCTCCAGTGTAGGCACCAGACGCGTGAACCGACAGGTCCTCGCCGCCCCAGGCAACTTCAGAGCCGGTGAGAAGTTCTTCCACAAGAGGAATGTAGATAGCCGGCGCACAGACAGCAACCTCTGCATTCTTCACGTCGCCCATGCCTTCCGTGACGCCGTCGAGAAGGCTGCGAATGCTCTCCCTGGAGCCATTCATTTTCCAGTTACCTGCAACCAGGATCTGTCGCATGCTATTTCTCCGTTCTCTTGCCTGTGATCGGAAACAGATTCCGATACCATTTTGCTGTGGTGCCCGGGGCCGGACTCGAACCGGCACGGCCGCGATGGCCGACGGATTTTAAGTCCGTTGCGTCTACCAATTTCGCCACCCGGGCGTGATGAATTCGGTATTGAATATGGAGGCTGAGCCCGGAATCGAACCGAGGTACACGGCTTTGCAGGCCGCTGCATAACCACTCTGCCACTCAGCCATATTTTGGTAATGACTACCGATCATACTCGGGTATCCGTGACTCTCGCCAAGCCCGTGAAACCCATAGTAAAAACCCCGCGCCGAGACGCGGGGTTCGATACCTGGAGCGGGAAACGAGATTCGAACTCGCGACCCCAACCTTGGCAAGGTTGTGCTCTACCAACTGAGCTATTCCCGCTAAGGAGGGTGCAGATTCTACGTTTTCGACCGATCTTGTCAAGCAGGATTTTGCAAATCCGCCGAAATGGGACCCTATTCTCGCGTCTCTTCAACAGCTGTTCTCATCGCGTACCGCGACCTCCATTCCCCCGCTGGCATGAGAGCTGACGCTGACTGTGATCGGGCGGCAACAGACCGCACAATCCTCGATGTACTCCTGCTGCTCGAGACTGGTATCGATGAGCAGATCGATCTGCTCACCGCAATAGGGACAGCTCACCCGGACTTCCTCGCAACCGGTCATGGCTCCTTCTCCAGATATCCGATGATTCGCTGTTCGAGCCAACGTGCCGGAATGAGGGTTCCGCCGATGAAACCCACGTGGCCGCCATGGCGGGAGAGTTCAAGGGTGACGAGCGGCGACAACTCATTGTCCGCGGGTACGGTCTCCGGGAACATAAAGGGGTCGTCCTGCGCAT
>JASFPB010000220.1:0-4238 GCA_050116235.1 Chromatiales bacterium
GGGTAGAGGCACCATGCGTCGCCTGTCTGGTGGTGAATCAGGCCGCTGCGGATACGATAGAGCACCGGATCGCGCATGTTCATATTCGGCGACGCCATATCGATCTTCGCCCGCAAGACCCGGCTGCCGTCGGGAAATTCACCATCCCTCATGCGGTGAAAAAGGTCGAGATTCTCCTCCACGCTACGGTTGCGGTAGGGACTCTCCTTGCCGGGCTCGGTCAATGTACCGCGATAGTCGCGCATCTGCTCCGGCGTCAGTTCACAGACGTAGGCAAGACCCTGCTCGATGAGTTCAACGGCATAACCGTAAAGCTGTTCGAAGTAGTCCGAGGCGAAGTAAAGGTTATCCCAGTGGTAACCGAGCCATTCGACATCCTTCTTGATGGCTTCGACGAACTCCTCCTCTTCCTTCTGCGGATTGGTGTCGTCAAAGCGCAGATTACAGGTTCCGTTGTAATCATCAGCGATACTGAAATTGAGCACGATCGATTTCGCATGACCGATATGCAGGTAACCGTTGGGCTCCGGCGGGAAACGGGTGACGATTTTCGTGTGCTTGCCGCTCGCCAGGTCGGCATCGATGATCTGGCGAATAAAGTTGGTTTTGGTCTCTTCCATTGTCAGGCTGCCGATTCGATAAAACTGATGGCCTTGTCGATACGACGCAGGCAGGCCTCCCTGCCGATCAGCCACAGCGTCAGGTCCAGGTCAGGCGAAGGCGCACCACCTGTCACTGCGATACGAAGTGGCATCGCGACCTTGCCGAAACCGACACCGAGCTCATCGACAGTGTCGGCGATAGCTGCATGCAGGGAATCGCGTTGCCATTCTGAGAGAGCGGCAAGCTTTGCAGAGACGGCGCGCAATGCGTTTGCCGTATCACCCTTGAAGGCCTTTTTCGCTGCACCGGGATCGAACTCCTCGAAATCCTCGTAATAGAAGCTGCTGATCTCGGCGAGCTCGGTGAGGGTCCTCGCACGTTCCCGCTGCGCCTCGCATACGGCAACCAGGTGATCACCGACCTCGACATCGATGCCGCGTTCCTGCAGATGCGGGGCAAGCAGGATGGCCAGATGCTGGAGGTCGCCCTCCTTGATGTACTGCTGATTGATCCATTGCAGTTTCTCGGTATTGAAACTCGAGGATGCACGGTTGACATCCCTGAGATCAAAGAGCCTGATCATCTCTTCTGTCGTGAAGAGTTCCTGGTCACCATGCGACCAGCCGAGGCGCACGAGATAGTTCAGCAAGGCCTCGGGCAGGTAGCCCTCCTCGCGGTACTGCATCACGCTGACCGCGCCATGGCGCTTGGAGAGACGCGCACCGTCATCACCCAGGATCATGGGCAGATGGGCATACTCTGGCACAGGCAAGTCGAGCGCCTGCAGCAGGTTGATCTGGCGCGGTGTATTGTTGAGGTGATCATCGCCACGGATAACATGCGTGATCGCCATGTCTGCATCATCGATGACGACTGTCAGGTTATAGGTGGGTGACCCGTCCGTCCTGCGGATAATGAGATCATCGAGTTCGCTGTTGCTGAATCGCACATCCCCGCGGATATGATCGCGGAAAACGACATCGCCGCTTTCCGGGTTGCGAAACCGGATCACATGCGGTTCATCGGCAGCGACGTGCTTCTCGCGGCAGTGACCGTCATAGCGTGGCTTCTCCTTCTTCTGCATCTGCTCTTCACGCAGTGTCTCGAGACGCTCCCTGGAGCAGTTGCAGCGGTATGCCAGCCCCTTTTCCATGAGCTTGTCGATCGCAGCATCGTAATGAGCGAAGCGTTCTGTCTGGTAGAAGGGCCCCTGGTCATAATCGAGATCGAGCCATTCCATTCCCTGCAGAATGGCATTGACCGACTCCTTGGTCGAACGTTCGAGGTCAGTATCCTCGATACGCAGCACGAACTGGCCGCCATGCTTTTTCGCATAGAGCCAGGAAAAGAGCGCGGTGCGTGCTCCGCCCACATGCAGGAAACCTGTGGGACTCGGGGCAAATCTGGTACGGACTGTCATGGTGATCCATGGAAAATTCTCAAGCAGCTATTCTAGCAAAGAGAAAGGCGGCCTGATGGCCGCCTTTCTGCCGGAGTAGGGATAATTTTCCGGCTCAGTTCTCGATGATGGTGACACCGATCTGGTCACGCAGCTTTGCGACATAGCTGTCGAAGGTCACGCGTCCGCGTGTTTCCGCGATCGCACGCCGTACAGTGTCACGCTCTTCCTCGCCGATCGCGGAGGGATCCGCATCAGTGATCGTATGCAGGCCGATGACCGCATAACTGCCCGTGGCAAGCTCGACAGAATCCCAGGCCACGGTATTCTCACCCGGGGGCGACATGCTGAAGATCTTCAGCCTGATCTCTGCAGGCACGCCCTCTTCCTCGCGCCCGAGCTCCCGCTCTTTTTCGACGCTGTACCCCGACACTTCGGCGGCAGCCTCGAGACTCTTGCCGGCCCGGATCTCCTCGAGCAGGGTATTGGCCTTGTCAGCAACAACATTGCTGCGCTTCTCTTCTTCCAGGATGCCGCGAATGTTACTGCTGACGTCCTCGAGCGGCTTGATTGACTGCTGCTCGTAGTCGATTACCCTGGCAACGATATAGTCATCGACGGAGAGTTCGATGATATCGCTGTTGAAGCGACTCTCCAGCGCATCTGGCGCGAAGACCGTGGCGATGATTTTCGGATTGCTGAGCTCGCCGATACCACCTGTCTTCGGAACCCAGTCACTCTGCCGAAGCTCCAGCCCCAGTGCTTCTGCAGCCGGCTTGAGGCTGTCCGGAGTCGCATAGGCGAGATTCCCGAGTTGGTCATATTTGTCTGCAAAGAGTTCTTCGGCACGCTCGCGCCCGAGCTCTTTTGCAATCTGGTCCCTGACCTCCTCGAACGGCTGGAGCTCGCCGCCCTCGATCCTCGTGACCTGGATGATGTGATAGCCGAAACGGGAACGTACGAGTTCGCTGATCTGATCTTTCTCGAGCGCAAAGGCTGCATCCTCGAATGGCTTCACCATAACGCCACGCTTCACCAGGCCGAGGTCACCGCCTTTCGACGCCGAACCTGTATCTTCCGAATGCGCCTTGGCCAGCTCGGCAAAATCATTCCCGGCGGCGAGTTCGGCGAGGAGACGTTCCGCCTCTGCCCTGGCATCCTCATCGCTGCGGGTGTCATCAACCTTGATGAGAATGTGCCGTACACCGCGCTGCTCCTCGCTGATGAACTGCTGCTGCCTGGCGGGGTCGTCGTAGAAGGCGCGAACCTCTTCTTCGTCGACAGTCACGGTATCGGCAATACTGTCGAGATTGAGCTCTACATACTCCAGGCGTACCTGCTCTGGCTTGGGGAATTGCTCCCTGTTGTCGTTGTAGTATGCCTCGATCTCGGCGTCGGTGACTTCAGGGAGAGCCTCGATACCGGCAGCATCAATAGTCGCCCAGCTCGCAACGCGCTTCTGGTTCCTGATCTTCAGCAGCATGTCGATCTCGGCATCCGTCACTGGCTCGGTGCCGCTGACTGCATTACGCAGGATCTCGCTGCCTAGACTCGCGCGGATCTGTTCCTCGAATCCTGCTGAAGAACGGCCGCTCATGCTCAGGGCCTGCCTGTAGGCTTCCGGGTCAAACTGGCCATTGCGCTGGAAAGCCTCGATGCCGCTGATTTCGTCTGAAACCATCTGGTCACCGGCACGTATGCGCAGATCTGCTGTTTTCTGGTTCAGCAATTCGTCGCTGATCAGCGACTCAAGCACCTGTGCACGCAACACCTCGTCTGTGAAGATCTCGGGCAGCCTCCCGCCGAACTGCTGGGTGAGTCTCGTGCGGTAGTTATTGACATTGATATCAAGCGCACGCTGGGTGATCTCGACATCGCCGACCTTGGCAACAGCCGGCTCGCTGCCACCTCCGGTATATTCATGGATCCCCCAGAGGGCGAAAGGAATACTGATCAGGATGACGATCACATAGGCTATCCAGCCCTGTGCTTTATCGCGTATTGTTAGCAACATGCTGCTTCTCACTCATGTCGTCTGGTTATATGTCTTGAAAAGCCTGGGGCCGTGACATAAAAAAGGGGCACCCGTTCAATGGATGCCCCGATCGAATATGGCGGAGTGGACGGGACTCGAACCCGCGACCCCCGGCGTGACAGGCCGGTATTCTAACCAACTGAACTACCACTCCTGATAGTGGTGGGTGCTGAGGGGATCGAACCCCCGACCCTCGCCTTG
>JASFPB010000221.1:0-4229 GCA_050116235.1 Chromatiales bacterium
CGCATGGGCTGCATGCAGAACTCATCGGTCTCTAGGAAGAGTGACTCTCGCGACGAGAGGTAGTACCAGAAAAGTGATCAGCAACTCGGGGCCTCTCAAAGGCCCCTTTTTTTGCCCATCTCTTTTGCCATGAATCACACTGCATGATCATCTGATACAGCGTTATTGTGATTGCGAAGGGAGGTGCTTTCAGGCTCTTCAGCCTCTGTCATCTGACAAAAAATCGTACTTACCGGGAACGAACTGGGCGCTGATTCTCCCGGCTGTTTTTCCGCATCAGAGGGGCAGGGAGTCCGTTGCTGTAATTTACTTTAGGAAGTACTAATATTAGAATGTATTGTTTTATTGCCTGAATTGGCAAGTTCACAAATAACAAAGGGTTAGCAGTTATGCTGGATCCAGCAAGCCAATCAGACCGCGATTTCGGAAATGTCGAGGTCAAGAACACGACATGCTACATGTGTGCCTGTCGCTGCGGCATTCGTGTCACCCTGAGGGACGGGGAAGTGCGGCATATCGAGGGAAACCCGAATCACCCGCACAACCAGGGTGTGATCTGTGCCAAAGGCGCCTCCGGCATCATGAAACAGTACTCGCCCGCGCGACTGACCCGGCCGCTGCTGCGAAAGAAGGGTGCGGAACGCGGTGAGTCGGAGCTCGAGGAGATTTCCTGGGAGCGTGCCTTCGAGATCATGACCGAGCGGCTGCAGACGCTGCGCGAAACCGACCCGAGCAAATTCGCGCTCTTCACGGGGCGTGACCAGATGCAGGCGCTGACAGGCATGTTTGCCAAGCAGTACGGCACACCCAATTACGCTGCCCATGGGGGCTTCTGCTCTGTCAACATGGCGGCCGGCCTGATCTACACCTTCGGCGGATCCTTCTGGGAGTTCGGGGGGCCTGACCTCGACCGCTCAAAGCTTTTCATCATGATCGGCACGGCCGAGGATCATGATTCGAACCCGCTCAAGATCCATCTCTCGAAGTTCAAGCGCAATGGTGGCCGCTTCATCTCCATCAATCCCGTGCGTACCGGCTATTCGGCGATTGCCGATGAGTGGGTGCCGATCAAGCCGGGTACCGACGGCGCCTTGCTGCTGGCGATCATCCGGGAGATCATCGAGCAGGGTCTCTACGATCGCGAGTTCATCACCCAGTACACCAACGCGGCCGAACTCGTCATCACTGACGATGAGGCGGATGACTACGGTCTTTTCAAGCGCTTCGAGATGCATGTCGAGGAGGGCTGCTTCGACCCGGAAAACAAGCTCTGGTGGGATCGCGAAATCGGCCCCATCGGTACTCACACTCCCGGGGCAGATCCGCGCCTTCTCGGCGAGTTCGAGATGGATGACGGTACCCGTGTCACCCCTGCGTTCCAGCTGCTCAAGGACCGTGTCGAGAACTACACGCCGGAGTGGGCAGAAGGCATCACCGGTATCCCTGCCGAGACAATCCGTCGCCTGGCCCACGAAATGGGTGTCACTGCACGTGACCAGAGAATCGAGCTGCCCATTGCCTGGATCGACGCCTGGGGTAACGAGCACAAATCGGTCAAGGGTAATCCTGTCTCGTTTCATGCGATGCGCGGCCTGGCCGCACACTCCAACGGTTTCCAGGCAATCCGCGCTCTTGGCGTCCTGATGTCGCTGCTCGGCACCATCGATCGCCCCGGTGGTTTCCGTCACAAGGCGCCATTCCCGCGTCCAATTCCCCCCTGTCCGAAACCGCCAAAAGGTCCGGAAGGGGTCCAACCCAACACGCCACTCGACGGCATGCCACTTGGCTGGCCTGCCGACCCGGATGATCTCTTCGTCGACGAGAAAGGAGAGCCGGTACGCATCGACAAGGCATTTTCCTGGGAGCACCCGCTCTCGGTCCATGGCCTGATGCACAACGTCATCACCAATGCCTGGCGCGGCGATCCCTACAGGATCGACACCCTGTTGCTGTTCATGGCCAACATGGCCTGGAACTCCTCGATGAATACCGCGAAAGTGCGCGAGATGCTAGTCGACAAGGACGAGGAGGGTGAATACAGGATTCCGTTCATCATCGTCTGTGATGCCTTCCAGTCCGAAACTGTCGCCTTCGCCGATCTGGTGCTTCCGGACACGACCTATCTCGAGCGTCACGACGCCATGTCGCTGCTCGACCGCCCGATTTCCCAGTTCAAGGGGCCTGTGGATTCAGTCCGTATTCCGGTCGTTGAACCGAAGGGCGACTGCAAGCCTTTCCAGGAAGTCATCGTCGAACTGGGCTCGCGCCTCAAACTGCCGGCTTTCACCAATGCGGATGGAACACGGAAATACCGCGACTATCCCGATTTCATCATCAACTACGAGACGGCACCGGGATCTGGAATCGGCTTTCTTGCCGGCTGGCGTGGCAAGGATGGCACCAAGTCGTTCAAGGGCGAGCCGAATCCGCGCCAGTGGGAGATGTACGAGAAGAACAACTGCTTCTTTCATTACGAGCTGCCCAAGTCCTACCAGTACATGCGCAACTGGAACAAGGGTTACCTCGAATGGGCGCGCGGGCACGGCATGACGCGTTACGCAGAGCCGATCACCATTCATCTCTACTCTGAGGTGCTGCAGAAGTTTCGCCTCGCTGCCCAGGGCAGGCGCAAGGGCAAGCAGCCACCAGAGCGACTCCGTCGCCGTGTCGAGACCTATTTCGATCCGCTGCCGTTCTACTACGAGCCACTCGAGAACCGGCACGTCAACTCGAACCAGTACCCGCTCAATGCACTCACGCAGCGCCCCATGGCGATGTACCACTCGTGGGATTCACAGAACGCCTGGCTGCGACAGATACACACTCACAACTACATGTTCGTGAACCCGAAAACAGCCGAGGCGAACGGCATCGCAGACGGCGACTGGATGTGGGCCGAGTCGATCCACGGTCGTATCCGTTGCATGTGCCGCTATTCCAACGCTGTAGAGCCCGGTACTGTCTGGACATGGAATGCCATTGGCAAGGCTGCCGGCGCCTGGGGGCTGTCGGACAAGGCCAATGAGTCTCAGAAGGGTTTCCTGCTGAATCATGTGATCTCGGAAGAGTTACCGCCCTGCGAATCCGGCAAGAACATCTCCAATTCCGACCCTGTTACAGGTCAGGCTGCGTGGTTCGACGTTCGCGTCAATATCTACAAGGCAGACAGCGATGAGCCTGAAGTGAGCTATCCGCAGTTCAAGCCACAGAGAAAAGTGCCGGGCCAGGATGCCAGGCGTGGCAAGTGGCAGGCCTACTTCGCGGGCATGCTCGGCAAGAAAAAAGCAGGTTAGGGGGAAGACGATGACACAACTCGCACTGGTTATTGATCTGAACGTCTGCGTCGGCTGCCATGCCTGCGTCACCTCATGCAAGGAGTGGAATACGTCCGGCTGGGCCGGCACCATGGTGGACCAGAATCCCTATGATGCCGATCCGACCGGCACCTTCTTCAACCGCGTTCAGACCTACGAGGTCGGGGAGTTTCCCAAGACGGAAACCATCCATTTCCCGAAGAGCTGCCTGCACTGCGAAGAGCCGCCATGTGTCCCTGTCTGCCCGACGGGAGCTTCCTACAAGCGGGAAGACAATGGTGTTGTGCTCGTCGATTATGACAAGTGCATCGGTTGCAAGTACTGCTCCTGGGCCTGCCCTTACGGCGCCCGCGAGATCGACGAGCAGCAGAAGGTTATGAAGAAATGCACCCTCTGTATCGACCGCATCACTGACGAGAACCTGCCACCCTCCGAGAGGAAGCCGGCCTGTGTGCTGGCATGCCCCACGAGTGCGCGCCTGTTCGGTGACGTGCATGATCCGGATTCGGAAGTGTCGATAGCGATCCGCGAGCAGGGAGGGTACCAGCTCATGCCTGAGTGGGGCACAAAGCCAGCCAACCATTACCTGCCGCGCCGCAAGACGAGTCTCAAGATTCACGAGGATGAATTGCACCGAGTCGACAACCCGCTGCTGGAAGAACTCGAGCTTCCGGTGGACGAGGGTGCCGCAATCGATGACGTTGCATTCTGATCGGTCAAGGTTATTCGGAGTACATCATGCATCCTGCATTTTCGGTTATCTTTCTCACAACCCTGATCGGAGCAGGTCAGGGGCTCTTCCTGGCGCTTTTCACGGGGCAGTTCTATTCCATGGCAAACCTGATCCCGGCACAGGACAGCGTTACCTTCTATGCCCTGGGCAGTCTGATCGTGCTCGTGCTGCTCGGTCTTGGC
>JASFPB010000222.1:0-4201 GCA_050116235.1 Chromatiales bacterium
TGACGAGGGCATCATCAGCCAGGTGCTGGAAGCATCGGAGGATCGTGCAGAACCTGTCTGCGAACACTTCGGCATCTGCGGCGGATGCAGCCTCCAGCATCTGCGCAGTGACAGGCAGATCATACGCAAGCAACAGTCACTCATCGACGCCCTGAAAAGGATCGGCAGCGTCAGTCCGGAGAATATCGAACCACCCCTGACCTCTGCCACCATCGGTTATCGTCGCAAGGCGCGACTCGGTGTCAAGTATGTTGCTGCCAAGCAGAAGGTATTGATCGGTTTTCGCGAGCGTGGCTCTTCATTCATTACTGATATGGATCGCTGTCCTGTGCTGCACCCTGCAGTCGGAGAAAACCTGAGGCCCCTTGCTGAATTCATCGAAACCCTCTCGATTCGCGAGAGGATTCCACAGATAGAGCTTGCGATCGGTGACGATGGCGTGATCCTGATTTTCAGACTGCTCGAGCCGCTATTGCCTGAGGAGGTTGACAGGCTTGTCGCATTTTGCGAAGGCTATCAGTGGATACCCTATGTTCAGGAAGCCGGACCTGACAGCGTGCGGCCCCTGGCAGAACCACTGCAGCTCTTCTATACGTTGCCTGAAGAAAAGCTGCGTTTTGATTTCCTTCCGAACGACTTTACCCAGGTCAACAGCGCGATCAATCGCAAGATGATCGACCAGGCCATGGCCTGGTTGCGTCCGTCCGGAGAGGAGTCGATACTCGATCTCTTCTGCGGCATCGGCAATTTCACACTGCCGCTTGCGAGACGTGCGCGGCATGTGACGGGCATCGAGGGAGATGTTGCCCTGGTAAGAAGGGCGATGGAGAACATGGAGAAGAATGACATCGATAATGTCAGCTATCATGTTGCCAACCTTTATGAATCGATCGAACATGCCGCATGGACACGCCAGCAGTATGATGCAGTGCTGCTCGACCCGCCGCGCAGCGGAGCATTCGAAATGATGCCGCTGATTGCATCCACAGGCGCGTCACGGGTTCTCTACGTGAGTTGTTATCCGGGGACGCTTGCCCGCGATGCAGCTGAACTTGTCAATCATCATGGCTATCGCTTGATCAGGGCTGGTGTCATGGATATGTTTCCACACACCGCGCATGTTGAATCGATGGCGCTGTTTGAAAAATAGGCGGATACGAATGCAAGAGGTAACAGTCAAGACACTCGGTGACATGAAGGCACGCGGTGAAAAGTTCGCAGTACTGACATGCTATGACGCTACCTTTACACATGTCGTCGAGGCGGCAGGTGTGGACGTTATACTTGTTGGAGACTCGCTCGGCATGGTGATGCAGGGCAAGGAGAGCACGCTGCAAGTCACTGTCGACGAGATGGTCTACCACACGGCGTGCGTTGCGCGTGCAAGGCAACGGTGCCTGCTCCTGGCTGACATGCCTTTCCTGAGTTATGCAAGTGTCGAAAGAGCGATTGATACCGCCGAGGCGCTGATCCAGCAGGGTGGTGCGCAAATGGTCAAGCTCGAGGGAGGTGGTCAACAGCTGGCTGCAGTGCGTGCGCTGACGGAAAACGGTGTTGCTGTGTGTGCACACCTTGGTCTCCAGCCACAGTCGGTGCATCAACTCGGCGGCTACCTCGTCCAGGGTCGTGATCAGCAACAGGCTGACGAGATGCTGCAAGACGCCATGAGCCTGCAAGATGCAGGGGCGCAACTGCTCGTGCTGGAGTGTGTGCCGCAGTTACTGGCAACAGAAATCACGCGCGCACTCGATATTCCGGTCATCGGCATCGGCGCCGGCGCCGAGACTGATGCCCAGGTCCTGGTCCTTCAGGATATTCTCGGCATTACGCCGGGCAAACCGCCGAAGTTCGTTCACAACTTCATGCAAGACGCCGATACCATCGAGGATGCCGTCCGCATGTATGTCCATGCCGTCAAGTCGGGGAGTTTCCCGACCGCAGATCACTGTTTCACATGAAGGTCGTGCACACTGTCAAAGACCTGCGCGAGCAGGTTGCCAAGTGGCATCGGGATGGCCTCACTGTCGGATTTGTCCCGACTATGGGAAATCTCCACGATGGCCACCTCGCGCTCATTGACGAGGCACGCAAATATGCTGACCGTGTCCTTGCCAGTATCTTTGTCAACCCGATGCAATTTGGCGAGGGAGAGGACTATGATGACTACCCGCGCACACTCGAACGGGACAGGCAGTTACTCGAGAGACATGATGCAAGTCTCCTCTTTGCTCCCGGGGTCGACGAGATGTATCCACTCCCGCTGTCCGAACAGACACGCGTCGAGGTACCAGGTCTCTCTGATATCCTCTGTGGCGCATCACGACCTGGCCATTTTGCGGGCGTCTCCACCATCGTCTGCAAACTCTTCAACATGGCGCAGCCTGATCTTGCCCTTTTTGGCGAGAAGGATTACCAGCAACTGCTTGTTATCCGCCAGATGGTCCGGGACCTCGCGATACCGGTCGAAATTATCAGCTACCCGACTGTTCGTGAGAGCGATGGGCTGGCAATGAGTTCGCGCAATGCATACCTGAGCGAGGATCAGCGCAGGGTGGCACCGAAACTTTTTGCCATGCTCGAGGAGACGAAAACAGCACTGATGCAGGGAAAGAGCAATTTCGCTGCGCTCGAGGCCCGGGCTGTCGAGGCACTCGCTGTTGCCGGCTTCGAGGTCGATTATTTTTCAATTCGTGATGCTGCAACACTCTCAATTCCAGTGGCAGGCACTCGGCAACTTGTCATTCTTGCCGCGGCCAGGCTTGGTTCCACGCGACTCATAGACAATCTCGCTGTCAATCCGGGTTAGCCAGGGGGAAACAGACCCTTCGGAGGGCTGTTTGCTTGCGGGTTCATGCTCTTGGCGAAAGCCATTGAAAACAGGCGCTTATGACCTCATCTGAGAAAATAACGACTGAATCATCCGTCTGAACGATTCTTTCCTGTCATTGTCCGACATTAGGCTTCTGTTCTGCTTTTGTTCGAGATAAGACTGGTTAACTATTCAACTGAAGCAACTGATTCTTAAGGTATAATTTTCATCGTGCACACCTGTTACTACTCCTGCTGTGCTAGACTCGTACACATCGCATCCGCCCCGGACAAGCACACTGTTCCGGTTTTTATGACCGGGGCCTGAGGTAAGCACACACATGCAACCCTACAAACACATGAAAAGACTTCTGCTGGCAATTGCCATCGCCACGCTCACACTGCCAGCGTACCTCCATGCGAGTGTCGAACCTGTTCCTCTCGATGATCTGAGGCCGACACAACAGCATCAGAAAACGATTCTGATCTCGAGAAAGGTGATCGAGCAGTACCACTACAAAAAACACAATCTCGACAACAGTCTCTCCGGGGAAATACTCCGCCAGTACCTGAAGACTCTCGATCCCAACAAGAGCTTCTTCATGGCAACAGACATCCGGCAATTCGAGGAAAAGTATGCCAGGACATTCGATGACGACATCCGTCATGCCCGTCTGGAGAATGCATTCACTATTTTCAAACTCTATCGTCAACGCGTCGAGGAACGCGTCTCGCATGCCCTGTCGCTCATCTCGGGACCGGTCGACATCCGATCCGATGAAACCTACCTCGTCGACAGGGAGGATGCCGAGTGGTCTCCGACACGCGCCGCTCTCGATGATCTCTGGCGCAAGCGTATCATCAACGACACCATCGTCCTGAAGCTTGCTGACAAGGATGAAGATGAGATACGTCAACAACTCACGAAACGCTACGAGAGTCTGCTGCATCGTACCCAGCAGATGACATCGAACGATGTTTTCCAGACCTTCATGAATGCCTATGCGGTCGCGCTGGAGCCGCATACCGGCTACATGCTGCCCCACAATGCCGAGAACTTCGATATCAGCATGCGTCTTTCCCTGCAGGGAATCGGCGCCGTCCTCCGTACCGATAACGAACACACCGTGATTCAGAAAATTGTCACGGGCGGACCGGCCGATAAATCAGGGAAACTCAGGGCAGGCGACAAAATCATCGGTGTCGCCCAGGGTAAGAATGGAGAGATGATCGATGTCGTCGGATGGCGACTGCAAAAAGTGGTCGAGAAAATCCGTGGCCGCAAGGGAAGTATCGTCCGTCTCAACGTTATTCCCAAAAAAGCGGGTAACAGTGGTGCTGCCAGTGAAGTCCTCATCGTACGTGACAAGATCAAACTCGAAGAGCAGGCAGC
>JASFPB010000223.1:0-4180 GCA_050116235.1 Chromatiales bacterium
TATGACGCATGACGATGCTGGGCGTATCCTTCTGGAAGAAGGCACTCACACGGAAACGGGCGACGCCCTCCTCGAAATGGGCAAAATTGGCCTCGCGCTGATCACGGAATCGCTCGAAGTGCTTACCCGGGAGAAGCGACTCGATGATCTTCATCGTCTGGGCGGCACTCAGGTTCGATGAGCCGACAGGATGCAACATGTTGTTGAGCTTGATGCAGGGTGGACGGCCGACGCTGAAAAAGAGATCCGAGGCGCCGCGCCTGATCATGAGCTCGAGAAGTGGTCGTATATCCATCTAGAAATCCTCTTTGTTTTCTGCCCGGCCGCGTGCCGTCTCGGAGGTGATGAGTCCCCTGTCGACCAGTTGCCTGAGGTGCTGATCCATCGTCTGCATGCCGTCAGCCTGACCGGTCTGGACCGATGAGTACATCTGGGCAAGCTTGTGCTCGCGAATCAGGTTACGAATCGCAGGAGTCGCGACCATGATTTCCCATGCTGCCAGACGTCCGCCACCGATTTTCTTCATCAGTGACTGTGATATGACGGAACGGATCGAGTTCGAAAGCATGGAACGCACCATCGCCTTCTCTTCTCCCGGGAAGACATCGATGACACGGTCGATGGTCTTGACAGCTGAGCTGGTATGCAGCGTACCGAAGACAAGGTGGCCGGTCTCTGCAGCGGTCAGTGCAAGACGGATGGTCTCGAGGTCACGCAACTCGCCGACGAGGATGACATCTGGATCCTCCCGCAAGGCTGCGCGCAAGGCATCGGAGAAGCTGTGCGTATGCTCGTGAAGTTCACGCTGGTTGATCAGGCATTTCTTGCTGGTATGCAGGAACTCGATCGGATCCTCGATCGTCAGAATGTGTTGCTGACGATGGTCATTGACGTGGTCGATCATGGCAGCCAGTGTCGTCGACTTGCCTGAGCCTGTAACACCTGTCACGAGAACCAGCCCGTTCTTGACGTCGATAATGTCCCTGAAGACTTTCGGAGCACCGATATCCTCGAGCGTGAGGACACTGGAGGGGATAACCCGGAAGACTGCACCACTACCACGATCATGGTTGAAAGCGTTGACACGGAACCGGGCGATCTCCGGCAGCGCGAAGGAGAAGTCCACTTGCAACTGCTCTTCGTAAACACGACGCTGTCGGTCGTTCATGATGTCATAGATCATGGCATGCACCGTCTCCTGGTCGAGATCGGGCAGCTTGAGCCGCTTCATGTCGCCATCGATACGAAGCATCGGTGGCAGGCCGGCAGAGAGATGCAAGTCAGAGGCTTTCTGTTTGACCGTAAAGGTGAGTAATTCTGCGATATCCACTTTTTTATCTATGTAAAATGCTCCCGTAGAACAAAACTTACACCATGATCACAAGGAATGACAACGGATTACAAAAAAATTAGAGAAAATCTGCAAAAAATTCACAAACGCATTGAATTCGCAGCGACTTCATGTGGACGAGATCCTGCAACAGTCACCCTGCTCGCAGTCAGCAAGACAAAACCGGCCAGTGCGATCCGCGCGGCTTATGACGCAGGCCAGATCCGTTTTGGTGAAAATTACGTGCAGGAAGCACTGGAGAAGATGGAGCATCTGCGGGATGTCGCAATCGAATGGCACTATATCGGTGGCATCCAGAGCAACAAGACACGCCCCATCGCAAACGCTTTCGCCTGGGTCCATGGCGTTGCCTCCCTGAAACACGCCAGGCGGCTGTCCGAACAACGGCCGGAAGAGATGCCGCCGCTTAACCTCTGCCTGCAGGTCAACATCAGCGGGGAATCGAGCAAGCAGGGAGTGGCACCCGCAGAGTTGCCGGCGCTTGCAAGTGAGATCGCAAGCTTGCCCAATATTCAGCTGCGCGGCCTCATGAGCCTGCCCGAACCCACTGATGACAGCCAGCAACAGCACCAGGCTTTCGCAGGGGTAAGGGCGCTCTTCGATGAACTCAACCGTGAAGGCTATGGTCTCGATACCCTCTCCATGGGCATGTCCGGCGATCTCGAAGCTGCCATCGAGGAGGGTTCCACCATGGTCAGGATTGGCACTGCGATTTTCGGTGCCAGAACTTGATAAAATGACAACATGAAAGAGAAAACCATCGCATTCATCGGCGCCGGCAACATGGCCGGCGCGCTGATCCGGGGCCTGCTGCAGGATGGCCATCCTGCGGAAAGGATCATCGCCGTTGATCCCGACAGGCAAAAACTCGACGTTTTCAGTTCAGAGAGCGGCATCAACTGCACCACAGATAACGCGGCTGCTGTGAGTGCCGCCGACATCGTCGTACTCGCGGTCAAGCCGCAAATAGTGGCATCGGTAGCACAGGACCTTGCATCTGCAGTTCAAAAACAGCAACCGCTGGTGATCTCCGTTGCTGCCGGCATCCGTATCGAACACCTCCAGCACTGGCTCGGGCCCGACTGCGCCATCGTTCGAACGATGCCGAATACGCCAGCCATGCTGCAGGCCGGTGCGACAGGCCTGTTTGCCAGTGACAGGGTCAGCGAGGAACAACGCAGCCTTGCCGAGTCACTGATGCGTGCAGTCGGCATCACGATCTGGGTAGAGCACGAGGGACTGATCGATGCCGTGACGGCGCTCTCCGGCAGTGGTCCTGCCTACTTCTTTCTTTTCATGGAGCAGATGATTCGCAGTGCACGAAAGCTTGGACTCGGTGACGAGGAAGCAACCCTGCTGACACTGCAGACCGCCCTCGGTGCGGCGCGCATGGCGCTCGAAAGCGACGATTCGCCTGCAACACTCAGGGCAAAGGTAACATCACCCGGCGGAACGACTGAGCAGGCCATCCGGGTTTTCGAACAGGAGGGTCTCGAGCGAATCGTCAAGCAGGCGATGACCGCCGCCCGCGATCGCTCGATCGAGCTTTCCTCGCAACTGCCTCTCGACTGACACCATGGCCAGCGGTTACCTCTCAAACCCCTTTATTTTCCTCATCCAGGTGGCCTTCGGTGCCTATGCGCTGATCGTGATGCTGCGTTTTCTCTTCCAGCTGCTGCGCGTTGACTTTCACAACCCCCTCTCCCAGTTCGTCGTCACAGCAACCTCACCACTGTTGCGACCGATGCGAAAATTCATCCCGGGTATCGCCGGCATGGACATCGCCTCGCTGATACTTGCCTGGCTCGTCAAATCAGTCGAGCTCTTGCTCGTCATGCTGCTCTCCGGCAACGGCATTGTCCTGGCAGCATTCCTCTGGGCCGTCCCGGCCCTCGTGTCATTGCTTTTCACACTCTTTATCGCCGCCATGATCATTCTGGCAATCATGAGCTGGATCCCCTCACTTCAGACGCATCCCCTTGCATGGATCCTGCGCGCCCTGACGGATCCCCTGCTGAGTCCGATCCGCAGGCATCTTCCTGCCCCCTCGGGCCTTGATTTCTCTGTCATGATCGCGATCGTCGGGCTGATTTTCCTGAGAATGCTGATCCTCCCACCCCTCGCCGCTCTCTTTGGCATGCCGGCCGGACTCCTCTGAACGGATCACTGGACAGAAGAGAAAGAGAAACATTTCGCATACGTTGCGTCTCGAGTCCGACTGGCGCAACCACGAGCCTGCAACCTGCGGATGAGCGTCATCTGAAATGGAACTTGAATATGCCAGCCATCCGTGCGCCTTTCAGGTATGCTACGGCCCCATGAGTGAGAAACACCTGACAGAAACACGCTTCGACAGCTTCAATTTCGCCGAACCCGTCATGCAGGGCATCAGGGATGCCGGATTTACCTTCTGCACCCCCATCCAGGCACTGACAATCCCGATCCTGCTCGAGGGCGTGGATGTTGCCGGCCAGGCCCAAACAGGCACCGGAAAAACCGCCGCATTCATGCTCGGCACACTGCAATATCTGCATGACCACCCTGCCAGCGAGTATCGCAAGCCGAACCAGCCACGCGCGATAATCATCGCGCCTACACGCGAACTTGCTATCCAGATTCACAAGGATGCAGAGTTGCTTGCGAAACACACTGGGCTGAAACTGCGCGTCGTCTACGGAGGTTCCGGCTACGAACAGCAGCGCAAATCACTCGAAGAGGTGGATATCCTGATCGGTACGCCCGGACGGCTTATCGACTATCTCAAGCAGCGCGTTTATGACCTCAGGGCTATTCAGGCTGTCGTGCTTGATGAGGCCGATCGCATGTTCG
>JASFPB010000224.1:0-4175 GCA_050116235.1 Chromatiales bacterium
GGGCGTATTTCGGGCACAGGATTGGAGAGTGCAAAAACGATTGGCCTTGGCGCCATGTGCGCAAGCATCTGCGGTGATATCAGGTCGGGGCCGGAGAGCCCGATCACCACATCGGCCCCCTCCATCGCATCCTCGAGGGTGCGCTTCTCCGTGTCGACTGCCACGCCCCACTTGAAAGGATTGAGATTCGTGCGGCCGGTGTGGATGACCCCCGACCGATCGATGGCAAGAAAATTGTCGCGATGGGCACCCATGGTCACGAGCAGCCTGATGGTGGCGATGCCGGCTGCACCGGCGCCGAGCACGACAATCTTTGCTTCAGCAAGGGTCTTGCCCTGCAGTTCCAGCGCATTCATGAGGCCGGCGGCGATGATGATGGCGGTTCCATGCTGGTCGTCGTGGAAAACGGGGATGTCGAGCTGCTCGATCAATGCCTGCTCGATCTCGAAGCAATGTGGTGCTGCGATGTCTTCGAGATTGATGCCGCCAAAGGTCGGTGCGATGCGCATGACGGTCTCGATGAATTCCTGCGGGCGCTTTGCATTGACCTCGATATCGAAAACATCGATGTCGGCAAAATGTTTGAAGAGCACTGCTTTACCCTCCATGACAGGCTTGCCTGCCAGGGCGCCGACGTTCCCGAGGCCGAGAACGGCGCTACCGTCGGTAATGACGGCAACGAGGTTTCCCTTTGCCGTGTAGCGGTAGGCATCCTCCGGGTTGTCTGCAATCCGGCGTACGGGTTCGGCGACGCCGGGTGTGTAGGCAAGTGAGAGATCCTTCTGTGTCTCGGCAGGCTTGGTGACCTTGATCGCGAGCTTTCCCGGTACCGGCT
Organism: Chromatiales bacterium; assembly: GCA_050116235.1. Classification (GTDB taxonomy): domain Bacteria; phylum Pseudomonadota; class Gammaproteobacteria; order Chromatiales; family Chromatiaceae; genus Sva-25. The sequence continues at coordinate 836 of JASFPB010000224.1, forward strand.
TTGCGTGATAGGCGAGTGCTTCTTCGTTGATCGACTTGTCGGCATGATGATCTGACACTTCCTGCTCCTCCTCGTGGCCGCTTCAGGCCCATAACGTGAAAAGGCACCCGCAAGGGTGCCTTTGGGACGACTTTACCAGCCGGAATTAGCGGCTGTAGCGCTTGCGGAACTTGTCAACACGGCCGCCGCTGTCGACGGTACGCTGTTGGCCGGTGTAGAAAGGATGGCAGGCCGAGCAGATTTCCACACTGAGTTCATCACCCTCGTAAGTCGAACGGGTCTCGAAGCTGTTGCCACAGCGGCAGCTCACCTTGATTACCTTGTAGTTCGGATGGGTATCCGCTTTCATCGCACTAGTCCACGCAAAATCAGAAAAGAGGCGGAATCTTACAGAAGATCCCCGGCAAGCGCAACATCAGGACACTGTTTCAGAGAAACTCGAGCATGAAGCCACTCGTCTCTGTGAGGGGGCTGCGTACTCTGAAGGCGATATTCGTGGTGACCATGGGTTCGAGGGTGCGCGCGCGCTCACTGCCAAGATACGCTTCTACAGGAAACCTGTTTCTCGCCAGTACCACGCCCTTGCTGTCGAGTAGCGAGAGTTCGATCGTCGGCAGGGGTTGCGGCCAGGGGGCCTCGTTCATGAGATTGAGTTGCAACTGGTAAGTGCCGGGCTGGCCCTCGATAGCGGTAAAGAGCCGGTCGGTGATGGTGATCGATTCTGGACTGCGGACCCGGGGCGGTGTGCAGCCGAAGATCTCGCATACGGCTGTCAGTTTGGAGTAGATAACCGGCGTTTCGCGAAACAGCCAGGCAGTCTGTGCCATCAACAGACACCCCAGCAGCATGATACCCAGGAGCCAGAGTCCCTGAAGCTGGTTGTTCTTTGGCTCCTGTTCCGCGTGGCCGGAAAGTATCCGGTGATGGGCCGATGCATCGGCGCGGTCCCCGGTTTGCCCGATTTTCTTCTCTTGCGGTGGTGCTTCAACCAGTTCCCATTGCGGCTGGCTGTCGAGGGATACAGAATCCGGGGGCGATGCAGCTTCGCTCACTACACTTGTTACGGCTTCTTGCCGGCTCGCCTGCTCCTGTTCCTGCTCCCTCTTCTGCGCCGCCCTGAGCTGGCGGATGACGTTTTCAGCCGAGAGCTCCGGATTGTCCGGGGAGAACTCGACATCTTCCACGTCAATGGTAAAGACTTTCTTGCAGACGGCACAGCGTGCCTCCTGCCCGGCTTTCTGCAGCATCTTGACTGTAATGCGGTAGCTGGCACCGCAATTAGGACAGAGTATGCGCTCCTTCGTCATGAACGGCTATCCGCACGCCCCGCGACATGAAAGGAAAGATGACACCACGCGATTCGGGGGGCTGGTTGTGCGCGGCCACGCTTGCTGTGCTGCGCGCTGGCCGCCGGGGGAGAGGTCTTTATCGCCTGGAGTAATGAGGATTTGCTGCATCGGGTGGCAAACGGAGCCGTGATTGGGAGAATCCAGATTATAAGCGTCTGCAGAAGCCCGGGGCCAATGCAGTCTCAGGATTGACGAAATTTCGACAAGATGGCGGAACGGTTTCCCGGCTCCGTGAGTCCCCGAGCCGGCATCGCAGCATGTAACGGCGCGCGGCCCGGGGCTGGCGGTGAGGGGGATTCAGCGCTTGCTGAAAAGGTAGTGGCTAACCCACCACTGCTGGCCGTCGTCGTAGCCGAAGAGTTCGGCACAGGCCATGAAGAAAATCCGCCAGCGTTGCCACCAGGTCGCGGCAAAATCCTTGCCGTAGGTATGCTCGAAGAGCGGCCAGAGCGCTTCACGGCTGGCATCCATCTTCTCGAGCCAGGCGTTGGCGGTTTTTTCGTAGTGTTTACCGTCCCAGCGCCAGCGGTTTTCAAGGCGTAACTGCTCCTGGAAGAAAAGCGGCAGGTCATCACTTGGCATCATCCCGCCCGAGAAGAAGAAGCGACTCATCCAGTCGCCCGGGCCGCGATCCTCGAAGAGGTAGGGTGAATCGCGATGCACGAAGATGTGCTTGAAAAACTTGCCGCCGGGTTTGAGCCACCGCGCTACCCTGGCATAGAGTTCCCGGTAGTTTCGCATGTGCTCGAACATCTCGACCGAGACGATGCGATCGAACTCGTCGTCGGTATCGAAATCATTCATGTCCGCCGTGATGACGCAGATGTTCGCAATACCCGATTCTTCGGCGCGCTTGAGAATCATCTCGCGTTGCGAGGCTGAATTCGAAATCGCGGTGATCTGTGCATTGGGGTAGTGCTTTGCCATCCAGAGTGTGAGCGAGCCCCAGCCGCATCCCAGTTCGAGGATCTTCATACCGTCCTCGAGTTCCGCATGCTCACAGGTGAGTCCGAGAGCAAGTGACTCGGAAGCATCCAGTTCTCGCGTGTACTTGCCCCAGTAACCGCAGCTGTACTTGAGGTGACTGCCGAGAACATGGCGATAGAATTCTGCAGGGACCTCGTAGTGCTGTTCGTTGGCTTTATCCGGCAGGGGAGCGATGGGGGCCTTGTCCATCGCCTGCATGAATTCATGCAGCTGTTCCGAGGCTGCCTGCGTATCTCCGGACTTGATTTCGACAAGCCGTCTCTCGAGGAGCGCGCGGATCCCTGTCCTGATGATGCCATCCGGCACCCAGCCTTTTTCCGAGAGTTCGCTCGCGAGGTTGTTGTTGATCATCATCTCTGCACCCGGGTTGGTGGTTTCCTGTTCCAGCCTTGAAAGTAGACGGCCCCCGAGCATGTTTCTAGGACGAAACGAGTGGGGTTTTTCGGATTTCCAGGCGCGTCGGTGAAATTGGCGGCCCGGAATGGGAGGATTGTCTGAAGCAAGTTGTCCTGATCCCGGACGAAGGGGATGGCAGTCCCGGACTGCAGTCTGGAGCCGGCCAGAATAACCCGATGAATAATCGGGGCTTTACGGCATCTGGCCGGATGATTATTATTGCAGTGCATCAACGTTATAAACGGGGATATGAGCCGGACTCGGGAAAATAAGCTCTGAAAGAGCAATTCCGGGTGGCTGTCGGGGCAGGAGAGAGAGGGATGCCTTCATGTGACGTCTGCCGCCATGCAGCGATTCCCCGTTTCCAGACTTCGAAGGTGTCACCTGCTTCATTGACCCGGCTGTGCAATTCTGCGTCGCAATGATGCCGGAACCTTGTAAACGGGGGCAGCGCAGAAGAATGAAAATACATTATCTCTTTATCCTGGCCTTCCTGGCGCTTTTCTGGTTACTTCTCTCGGGGCACGGGGAGCTGTTCATCCTGATTTTCGGCGCGCTCTCATCCCTGCTCGTTACGCTGCTCCTGGTCCGCATGGACAGACGTGACG
>JASFPB010000225.1:0-4167 GCA_050116235.1 Chromatiales bacterium
CGTCGCCCGTGTCGAAACCCGTGGCCAGACGGGTGTCGAAATGGAAGCACTCAACGCCACGCAGGTTGCATTGCTGACCATCTATGACATGTGCAAGGCAGTCGACAGGGGCATGGTCATCGACCAGGTACGGCTGCTCGAAAAGCACGGGGGAAAGTCGGGGAGCTGGACGAGGGAGTGACGGACGAGGGTCCGTTCGCTTTTTTGTGCATGTCACTGCGTGACAGCTTTGATTTGTATCGCTTCGTGATAGATCAATTTTGAAAGCAGGCGGCGGACCGCGATACTCGATGCGTCAGAAGAGAGTCCCTGGCGGCCTGTTCAATGCCTGTGGACATTCAAACATTGTCATTGCGAGGGAGCGCCAGCGACTGTGGCAATCTGAACCTTGAGATCGCCACACCTTGCTACGCAAGGTTCGCGATGACAAGAAAAGGCTGACAGGGGCGTATTTCGTAATGCAGGGGGCCCGCGGCGCATCCGCCGCTTTCAAATCATCGCGAGGCGATTCAGAATAATGAGCAGTCGTGCATCGACAAAAAAGAAGGTCGCCAGCCTATGGTGCAGGTTTCCCGGGAAACGCCGAGTGTGGCTCGATGACACCCGTTGCAAAGAGAATGAAGAGCAGCAGGAAAAGTGTCACGGAGAGCCCGATGCGCCAGGTCAGCGCCTTGACGACCCTGTCGCTCTGTCCCTTGTCCTTGATCATGTAGTAGAGTCCGGAGCCGAGTGAGCCGAGAATCACCAGTAAAACCAGTAGAATAAAAGCTTTCGCCATCGTGTAACCTTGCAAGGTGTTTACGACAGTATACCCGCCAGATTGATGACAGCACGACGCTTTTCTCCCGGATTCCTGATCCTGACACTGCTGTTTGTTGCCCTGACACTTTCACTCGGGTTCTGGCAACTCGACAGGGAAAAACAGAAGCGGGCCTTGCTGGAGATGTACGACGCCCGCTCAAAGACCAGCGTGCCACTCGAGACGGTCACGAACGACTGGCAGGCGAACCATTACCAGCGCATCGAGGCAGAGGGCAACTTCTTGCCCGATAAACAGATTTTTCTTGAAAACCAGGTGCACGAGGGGCAAGTTGGCTACCATGCCTACGTCCCGTTCATTACTGACGGGAATACGACCATCCTTGTGAACAGGGGATGGCAAAAAGAACTGCAAGAAAACGATGACATCCCGGATGGGCAGGTACAGATCGAGGCATTGCTGCGGCCGCCACCCGAGGTCGGCCTGAGACTCGGCAGCCTCGAGCAGACCAGCTTCGACCGACCCTACAGGACTCCCTACGTCGATATCGGCTGGATCAGCAAGCGACTCGATCTCGAGCTGTCACCCTTCGTCCTCTTGCTCGCGGAAGAAAAAAACGGCGAGTTCACAACCGACTGGACACCGGTAAGGATGTCACCTGAACAGCACCGGGGATATGCTGTCACCTGGTTCACCCTGGCGGTAGCACTGGTTGTGCTCTTCCTTTTTTACAGTTTCAGGAAAGAATGACAAGACAACAGAAAACCCTGCTGATCACTGCGCTGGTCTTCGCTGCGCCCCTGCTCCTTGCAATCCTGCTCTTCATGAGGCCGGAACTGGTGCAGCTTGGCACAAAGAACAACGGCATCCTCGTCAAGCCGGCACGGCCTCTCGATGCGCTGGTCATCAGTGTCGCTGGCCAGCCCGGGGACAAGAGCCTGCTCGAGGGAAAGTGGACCTGGGCAAGTTTCATCGAGGGTCCCTGCGGTCCTGCCTGTGCAGAACAGCTCTACAAGTCGCGCCAGGTGCGGCTGGCGCTTGGCAAGGACATGGACAAGGGACAGCGACTGCTCGTGCAAGTCGGTGCGCCGGTCGCACTCGATCCTCAACTGCTGGAAGCACATCCGGACCTCATTATTGCGAACGCCGAGGAAGATGCCGACTGGCTGTCGCAGTTTCATCTCGATGGGGACAGCATCGAGACTGCCAATATCTTTCTCGTGGATCCCCTTGGCAATCTCATGATGTACTACCCGCCTGAGATCGAGGGCCCGAAGATCCTCAAGGATATCCAGCGTCTTGTCAGGGTCTCATGGATCAAACCCAAATAACCGGAACGAATGAGATCAATGAAAAGCTGGTTTACCCGCCTCAATCTCATCGGGGTCATCATGGCCTTCTGCGTTGTGACGCTCGGCGCCTACGTACGGTTGTCGGACGCCGGGCTCGGCTGTCCTGACTGGCCCGGTTGCTACGGACTCCTCATCGCACCCGATCCGGGGCACGAGGAGGCACTGAAGGAGTTTCCCGGCGCGCAGATCGACACCGGCAAGGCCTGGAAAGAGATGATCCATCGCTATATCGCAGGGATTCTGGGCCTGCTCATCCTGGTCGTGGCCATCATCGCCGTGCGAAACCGTCATGATGGCACCCAGCAGGTCAAATTACCCCTCTTCCTCGTTGCGCTGGTGATTTTCCAGGCACTGCTCGGCATGTGGACGGTTACCCACCTGGTCGCGCCAGGCATCGTGACGCTGCACCTCCTCACGGGCATGCTGACGCTCGGACTCCTCTGGTGGCAATATCTCATTTCGCGCACAACCGGGCCGGTATTCAGCAACCGGCTGCCGGCCATGAATCTCAAGCCCTGGGCGATGGCCGCGCTCGTCGTGGTCTTTGCGCAGATCGCACTCGGCGGCTGGGTCAGTAGCAACTACGCGGCGCTGCACTGCCCCGACTTTCCCCAATGCCAGCAGTCCTGGTGGCCGCCAATGGATTTCGCGGGCGCATTCGACATCTTCCATGAGTACGGCGTCAACTACGAGGGAGGACGGCTGACCAACGACCAGGGTGTCACCGTCCATGTGATGCATCGTATCGGCGCAGTGATCACGCTCCTCTATATCGGTGCAGTCGGCATCATGGCATCACTGAAGTCCAACCTCGCCTACCGCGAGGCCGGCATCGCCATGCTGCTGATCGTCTCGGGACAGTTCCTGATCGGTATCTCCAGCGTCATTTATGTATTGCCTCTGCCTCTCGCCGTCGCGCATAATGGTGGTGCAGCATTGCTGCTACTCTCTGTCATCTATCTCAATTACAAAATAAGACAGAGCAAAGTGAGCTTAATCACGACGGGAGATTGATATGGAGCTGAGTATTCCGAGGCTCGTGCGCTTCCCCTGGAGGGAGTGCTACCAGCTGTGCAAACCCAAGGTTGTTGCACTCATCGTCTTCACCGCCATCGTCGGTATGCTTCTCTCCACCGATGGCATGGTTCCCCTGGGCACCTTTGTCTTCGCGACTATCGGTATCGGACTCGGGGCGGCATCAGGTGCAGCGATCAACCACTTCGTCGACCAGCGCATCGACGCCATCATGGAGCGCACGCAGAACCGTCCCTTGCCGCAAGGCCAGTTGACACCACGCATGGCGCTCGCTTTCGCAATTTCTATCGGCATCCTCTCGATGCTGATCCTCTACTTTCTGGTCAATCCACTGACCGCGCTGCTGACCTTTATCTCCATGGTCGGCTATGCCATCGTCTACACGATGTTTCTGAAACGCGCCACGCCGCAGAACATCGTCCTCGGCGGTGCTGCGGGTGCTGCACCGCCCATCCTCGGCTGGGCAGCCATGACAGGCGAGGTCAACTACGACGCCCTGCTGCTTTTCCTGATTATTTTTGTCTGGACACCTCCGCATTTCTGGGCACTGGCGATCAAGCGCAGAAAAGAGTACGCCAAGGCTGACATCCCGATGCTGCCCGTGACCCATGGCGTGATCTTCACGAAGTACCACATCCTGCTCTACACGCTGCTGCTCTTCGCTGTCACCCTGATGCCATTCGTGACCCAGATGAGTGGACTGGTCTATCTCGCGGGTGCGATCGCGCTTGGTATCGGATTCATCTATCACGCGACCAAGCTCTGCTGTACCGAGGGCGACCAGCATTCGATGAAAACCTTCGGCTACTCGATTTTCTATCTCAGCGCGCTCTTTGCTTTCCTGCTGCTTGACCACTACGCGCGCGAGTTCATCCGCGCATTTTTCCTCACCTGACAGACAGCAGTACTCCTTTCACTGGAACCGCCCCCCGGGGCGGTTTTTGTTTTTCGGGGTGAAATCAGTTGGCCTTGCGGAAGAGGGCCTCGAGCTCGGCGGAAGCGGCTTCGAGTGTTTCTCCC
>JASFPB010000226.1:0-4148 GCA_050116235.1 Chromatiales bacterium
GCACTGCTGAAGTCTCTCGAGAAGAATCCATGAGCTACTGATGGCTCTCCGGCTCCCTCAGCTCTTTGCATCTGTCTATTACTGATATTGGAATAATCGTCTTCAATTATTAATGAGAATCATTATCATTCAGGTTCACTGTAGCAGAGTTAACCCGGAGAGAAGACAATGGCAAAAACAGCAACATTCGCAATAGTGCACTTCACGGTCGCATTCAGTGTCGGTTACGCCCTGACGGGTGATGTCGTCATCGGTGGCGCCCTTGCACTGATCGAACCGGCCCTCAACACGGTTGCCTTCCACTATCACGAAAAAGCCTGGAAACTTTTCTCGAGAAAGAGCGAGTCGGCCGAACAAGCTCCGATACCGGGAGCGGCCTGATGGATCTCTCGAACTACGACGAAATGGACCCGGGCATGTTCTTCAGCCTGGTCAATACGAAGCTGCGGAATGATAAAAGTAACCTGCATGATCTCGCACTCTCCCTTGACATCGACGAGCAGGCATTCCTGGAACACATGCATGCCATGGGATTCAGGCATGTTGCAGACATCAGGCAATTCCGCTGATCAATCCCGGTAGAGCCCTGACCTCTCCTTCCGCGCGTTTCCAATTCGACGCGTCTGAAAGTCATGGCGTTTTCTCAGGAACTGGCAGCAGGTGTTTGAAGACTCTCTGGGGGAATTTTGAGCGCAACAGCAACACCTCCGTCAGGCCGATTGGCGATGCTGATCTGCCAGTGATAGAGATCGCAAAGGCGTTTGACGATATTCAATCCCAGACCTTCCCCGGCCTGCTGGAGGCCGCGACCACGAACATGGCGTTCGAAAATGTGGGGGATCAACTGCTCGTCGATGCCGGGACCGGAATCCTCGACACGCAATCCCGTCTCCGTGATGATCACACGAATCGCTCCCGAGTCTGTGTACTTGAGCGCATTCCTGCAGAGATTCCCGATGATGATCTCGAAGATCTTGGGATTTACCGGCACAGAGAGTTTGCCCCGTCTCACCAGTTCAAGCCTGACGGGTTCTTGCTCCAGTAACATGGAGAGTTTCGCGAGTTCGGACTCTGCGACCTCGGCAACATCGACAGATTTCTCTTCATCGAGCAGGGCCGGCTCGCGCCCGAGTATCAAAAAAGCATCGATCAATTCGGAGACATCCTTGCAGGCACGGCGGATCATGAGCGCACGCTGTCGCCCCTTCTCCGAGAGACCGGAATCGGTCTCCAGGAACTGGGCCGCCCCGTCAATGATCGTCATGGGTGTGCGCAATTCATGGCTGACGTCGGAACTGAACTGGCGTTCACGATCGACCATCGCATCCATGCGCCTGGTGTACTCATCCACAGCCAGTGCAAGCTCCTTGGCTTCACCCTTGAGACCCGTCATCGGCATCGCAAGTGGCGCCTGGTCAACCGAACTCTTGCGCAGCCGGCGCGCGATACGGAGTACAGGCGAAACCGCACCGGCACTGAGGCGGTAGGCGATCCAGCTTGTTCCATAGACGATGATGAGCAGGATGCCGAGTGGAATCACGCCAAAAAGTCCTACGAGCCGGTCGACATTGTAGCCTTTGAAGACGAGATAGAGCCGGCCGAGACCGGAGTCCTCGACATAGACAGGCAATGGTTTCTCCCTGCCGGCAAACGTAACCGCCAGATGCAAACCCGGATCCAGTTCCTGCAATTCGACAGGCATGTCAGCAGTTCCTTCGCCGGTATCGAGGTAACCAAGCAGATTGCGTGTTCGCGGGAGCGGGAAGCCAGGATCCTTCGCGCGTTCACTGATGAACGACTCTGCCTCGAGCTGGAGAGCTTCCTTGACGAGTACGCGTTGCAGCACCCAGGTCACAGCATAGAGACTCAGCAACACGCTCAGAAAGATAAAGATGGCCTGCAACAGGTAACGTTGCCATCGCGGGGCGTCGAGGTTCAGACGTGCACTAGCGGGGCTCATGAAGACGGTAGCCTATTCCATGCATGGTATGCAGCAATTTCTGATCGAAAGGTTTATCGATCGCCGTTCGCAGCGCCGAGATATGTGTGCGCAGGGCATCGCTTTCGGTCAGATCGTCGCCCCAGACAAAGGACTCGATTTCGCGTCGCGTTACCACGCGATGGGTATTCTCCATAAGGAGTCGCAGTATCTTGAGCGGGACCGGCTTGAGAGTGATCGCCTGTCCTGCACGCGATACCTCGAGCGTCTCGAGGTCCAGCGTCAAATCTGCGACGTCGAGCGATGTCCGGTTGCTGAGCAGCGAGCGGCGCCACAAGGCCTGGACCCGGGCATAGACCTCGAGCAGCTCGAACGGCTTGACGAGATAGTCATCGGCGCCTGCGGCGAAGCCCGTCAGTTTGTCGTCCAGGGAGTCGCGCGCTGTAAGCATGAGGATCGGCACGTTTGTGCGCTTCACGGAACGCAGCTGCTGGCAGAGTTCGATACCGTCCAGCCCCGGTAGAGCGAGGTCGAGAATGATGACATCGTGCTCGCCGCTTGCAGCCAGGTGCATGCCCGTCAATCCGTCATGTGCACAGTCGGCGATGTGGCCGCGATCGGAAAAAAAATCAACGAGTAGCATGGCGATATCCATGTTGTCCTCGATGACCAGTACGCGGCCATGAAAATCGCTCGGTGACGAGTCACTCATGGCATCAAAAACCCTGTATCTGTGGCGTCATTGGCCATTCTGGCTTCCGCTTTCATAGTGAATGTCCCTACTGTACCCAGATACCGCGTCTCAAAACCACTCTGGGAATAACAGAACTCGTGGATGAGGAAAATATACTTCTGCAGACAGCCGGGTAATCAGATCCTTCCAGGCTGATGCATTCGGCATGACTGCCAGTCACGTAGCCTGAAGCGCCGGTCTAGCTCGCCCGTCGCAAGGAAGAGACTGCATGCTGTTCCTGCGCGAATTCGTCCAGTGCCTGGAGTGCGCTGACCACACCATCCTCATGAAAACCGTTGCGCCAGTAAGCACCGCAGTAATAGGTTCGATTATGACCACTGATTTCGTCACGCCGGCCCTGTGCCGTGACAGATCCGGGGGTGATGACCGGGTGTTCGTATACCATGCGCCGGATGATCTTTCGCGGATCAATGGCATCCGAGTTGTTGAGTGTCACAAGAAATCTCGCAGGGGCATCAATGCCCTGCAGGCGATTCATGTCATATGTCAAGGCCACGCTCTCCCTCCCCGACTGCAAGTGGTAGTTCCACGAGGCCCATGCACGACGCGAAAGAGGCATCACGGATTCGTCGGTGTGCAGCACAGCCTCGTTCTGCTGGTAGCCAAGCTGACCGAGTACAGAGCGCTCGGCTGGTGTCGGATCGGCCAGCATTCTCAATGCCTGGTCACTATGCGTGGCAATAAAGACGGCATCGAAGAATTCGGCCCCGTGCCGTCTTGTGTGGATCTCGACACCAATTGGCAAACGGCGGATTCTTTCTACAGGCGTATGCAGCCGAATACCGTCGGCGTAGGGTGCAGACAGCGGCTTGAGATACTCCCGTGAACCGCCACGTATGACGAACCAGCGCGGCCTGTTGCGCAGCTCGAGCAGGCCGTGATTCATGAAGAACCGGATGAAAAAGCTGGCCGGGAACGCCTGCATCTTCACGGGATCTGTTGACCAGATTGCTGCGCCCATCGGGATAATATAGCGGTCGATGAATTCCCTGGAATAACGGCAATGCGCCAGGTAGTCGCCCAGAGGCATCTCCGCCAGCCCGTCCTCGAGGGTTGCGGGCGCCTCGCGGTTGAAACGCAGGATGTCGCGAACCATGCGATGGAAGGATGGCGAGAAGAGATTTCGCCGTTGCGCGAAAAGGCTGTTAAGTGAATGGCCGTTGTATTCCAGCCCGGAAGTATCACACTTGACACTGAAGCTCATCTCCGTCGGCTTCGATGCCACGCCGAGACGATCCAGCAAACGAATGAAATTGGGGTAGGTTCGCTCGTTGTAGACGATGAAGCCGGTATCCACTGCGTAGCGGCTGCCCTGCCAGTCAATATCGTGTGTGTGCGTATGTCCTCCGAGGTGGTCGCCCGCCTCGAACACTGTCACCTGGTGCTCGCTGGCAAGGTGATGGGCAGCAACGTTTCCTGCAATTCCGCTTCCGACGACCGCAACTTTCATTCGCC
>JASFPB010000227.1:0-4140 GCA_050116235.1 Chromatiales bacterium
GTTGTGGCAATGCACCGAGAAGACGGCCTTGTCGGAGTTGGGGATGCGCTCGATGAGCGTCCTGATGGTTTCACCGAACTGCCACGGCATGGCGTAACCGACAGTATCGGGGACGTTGAGCGTGGTCGCTCCGGCATCGATGACGGCCTCGAAGATACGACAGAGAAAATCGATCTCGGACCGGCCTGCGTCCTCGGCAGAGAACTCGACATTGTCGGTGTATTGGCGCGCCCTTTTTACAGCATGGACTGCCTGCTCGACGACCTCGTCCGGGGACATACGAAGCTTCTGCTCCATGTGAATCGGCGAGGTCGCGATGAAGGTATGGATACGACCCGAATTGGCGTTCCTGAGCGCTTCACCGGCTCGATCGATATCCCTGTCGAGCGACCGCGCCAGGCCGCAGATGGTCGAGTCCTTGACGGCCTCCGCCACGGCCTTCACGGCCTCGAAATCACCGGTACTGGCAATCGGGAAGCCGGCCTCGATGACATCGACCCTGAGTTTCTCGAGCGCTTTTGCGATACGCACCTTTTCGTCTTTGGTCATCGACGCGCCAGGGCTCTGCTCGCCGTCACGCAAGGTGGTATCAAATATGATGAGCTTGTCTTTACTCATGTGGAATCTCTCCTGCTGAGCCGCAGAGTTTACGGCCTTTTGGAATTGGATCAACTACAGATTGGTGTGCGTCGTATTGTCGCCCTCGCCAGGGCATCGTTTCTATGTGCCCCTCAGGGCAGTAGACGCAGCAGGAGAAGAGAGAGAGAGGCGAGTGGAAGCCTGTTTCCGGTGGAAACATCGCAATCGAATGTTGTGTCGATGCGTGCGGCTTTCATGATCCGTTATAAAATGCTGAAACTCGTTAGTAATCTGTCGAAGAGTTTTCACCGAGGATAGTCTCCGACGGACATCAAATATAACCGTAGCGTCTCTGTTTGCCAATCAGAATTTCAAAAGAAAACAATCGTCAGAACCTATTACCTCGAGCAAGCCTCATTTCCCCTCCATTTCGCGGTTTGCGGGCACCCGAAAGTCGTTATATAGTCGCCATTCAGTCACAGCTTCGCGGGAGAGATCAGCATTGCTGACGCCGAAGGCGCAAACCCGCCCGGAATCGCTCAGGCAAAAGGATCGCGGAGATGGTCACAAATGACCAGACTGACTCTGGAGAGTGACTTGCAAGCGGCAAGTCCACCGACGGGGCAGAAGCTCGATTGCAGCTTCAAACTCTCAGGTTTCAGGACAGAGGGGCGGTACCGGCCACGGGCTGGTGCCGCCCTTTTTTATTGAATAGAAAAACACAGAAGAACCTGGAGTACCAGATGGAGAAGAAAACCATCCTCAACGAGAACCACCGCAGCATGGGCGCGCGCATGGTGCCATTCGGCGGCTGGGACATGCCGGTGCACTACGGCTCCCAGATCGACGAACACCATGCGGTCCGCCAGCATGCCGGCATGTTCGACGTCTCGCACATGCAGATCGTCGATATCCACGGCAGCGACTCCACGCGCTTCCTGCGCCATCTGCTGGCGAACGATGTCGCCAAGCTGAAAAATCCCGGCAAGGCACTCTACAGCTGCATGCTGAATCACGAGGGTGGTGTCATCGATGATCTCATCGTCTACTACTGCGACGAAACCTGGTACCGGCTGGTCGTCAACGCCGCCACAGCAGAGAAGGACATCAGCTGGATCATGCAGCAGATGCACAATTTCGAGGTCGAGATACAACCCCGTCCCGAACTGGCCATGATCGCCGTGCAGGGCCCCGCAGCGATCGAACTGGCCATCTCGCAGATGAACGAGGATCTCGGCAAGGCCTGCGAGCGCCTCAAGCCGTTCAGTGCCACCTGGGATGCCAGCTGGTTCGTCGGCCGCACGGGCTATACCGGTGAAGACGGCTTCGAGATCATGCTTCCCGAGGCCGATGCCCCCGGCCTCTGGCAGGCGCTGGCCGATGCCGGCGTCACCCCCTGCGGCCTCGGTGCACGCGACACCCTGCGTCTCGAGGCAGGCATGAACCTCTACGGCCAGGACATGGACGAGACCACCACCCCCCTTGTCTCGGGGCTTGGCTGGACCCTCGTCCTGGAGCCGGCCGAACGTGATTTCATTGGCCGCGAAGCGCTCGTGAAACAGAAAGAGGAAGGTGTTCCGCAAAAGCTCGTCGGCCTTCTGCTCGAGGGCCGAGGCGTATTGCGCGGTCACCAGCAGCTCTATGCCGGCGACGAGGCAGTCGGGGAGATCACCTCCGGAGGCTTCTCGCCCACTTTGCAACGCAGCATCGGCCTTGCAAGAATTTCCGCAGACGCACCGGAGAGTCTCGAGGTGGACATCCGCGGCAAGCGCCTGCCTGTCAGAATCGTCAAGTATCCCTTTGTCCGGAAAGGACAAGCCTGTATTGAACTTTGAGGAGCAGCAGCAATGAGCAATACCCCGAGTGATCTCAAGTACACGAAGAGCCACGAGTGGATTCGTGAGAATGGTGACGGCACAGTGACCCTCGGTATCACCGACCATGCACAGGAACTGCTCGGTGACCTGGTCTTCGTCGAGGTACCCGAGACCGGCACCGGGGTCGAGGCCGGCGGCGAGATCGCCGTCGTCGAATCGGTCAAGGCCGCATCGGATGTCTACAGCCCCGTCACGGGCGAAGTGATCGAGGCCAACGAAGCACTCGCCGATGCACCGGAAAGTGTCAACGATTCGCCCTATGAAAACGGATGGATCTGCAAGATCAGGCTCTCCGACGCCGTCGAGCTGGAAGGTCTGCTGGATGCCGACAGCTACGCCACCCACGCCGAAGAAGAGGAGCATTAATGCCTTTCATTCCGCACACAGAGGATGACGTCAGGCGCATGCTTGACGCCATCGGCGCAGAGAGCATCGAGCAGCTCTTCGACGAGATTCCCGAAGAGCTGAAATGCACCTCCTTCGATATTCCCGAAGGGCTCAGCGAGATGGATGTGACTGCGATCATGCATCAGCGCGCTGCGCAGGACGCCAACGGAGTCTGCTTTATCGGCGCCGGTTCCTACGACCACCATATTCCTGCTGCCGTCTGGGAACTGACGACGCGCGGTGAATTCTACACGGCCTACACGCCCTACCAGGCCGAGGCGAGCCAGGGCACGCTGCAACTGCTATACGAATACCAGAGCATGATGACTGCCCTGACCGGCATGGACGTCTCGAACGCCTCGCTCTACGACGGCGCCTCGGGCCTTGCAGAAGCCGTCCTCATGGCCGTGCGCGCCAACCGCAAGTCGAAGAGCCGCCGCGTCCTCATGCCCCGCACGCTGCATCCCGCCTACCGCAAGACGGTTGACACCATCGTGCGCAACCAGAACATCGAGCTGATCGAGATACCGTTCGACAGGTCGACGGGGAAAACCAGCCTCGGAGCACTCCAGGCCTATGCCGGTGAAGACTGCACAGCACTGATCATCCCGCAGCCGAATTTCTTCGGTGTCCTCGAGGATGTCGATGCCATGACTGAGTGGGCATCCGCCAACAACCTCGTCACGATCGCCGTGGTCAACCCGCTCTCGCTGGCGATCCTCAAGCCCCCCGGCGAGTGGGGCACCGACGGCGTCGACATCTGTGTCGGGGAAGGCCAGCCGCTCGGTATCCCCATCTCTTCGGGCGGACCCAACTACGGCTTCATGTGCTGCAAGAAACAGCACGTGCGCCAGATGCCCGGGCGCATCATCGGCCGGACCGTCGACCTCGACGGAAAACCCGGCTATGCACTGACGCTGCAGGCGCGCGAGCAGCATATCCGGCGTTCGAAAGCGACCTCGAACATCTGTACCAACCAGGGTCTGATGGTGACAGCATCGACGATTCACATGGCACTCATGGGCGGCGAAGGTCTCGCACGTACCGCCTCTGCATGCCATGCCAACACACAGACACTCGTCGAAATGCTCACGGGTCTCGAGGGTGTCGAGAGATGCTTCGACACTCCTGTCTTCCACGAGCAGGTCCTGACCCTCGACGTGCCCGTCCCGGAGGTCTTGCACTCGCTCTCGGAGCATGACGTTCTTGGCGGCTATGCACTTGCAGACGACTACCCGGAACTCGGCAACTGCCTGCTGGTCTGCGCGACCGAAAAACGTACGGAGGCGGAGATGCA
>JASFPB010000228.1:0-4139 GCA_050116235.1 Chromatiales bacterium
GCCGAGAAGCTCGGCTGGAAGGTGCTCGACAGCGGGGCGCTCTACCGGCTCGTCGGGCTGGATGTGCGCAATCGTGGTCTCGATTTCGAGGACGAGGCGTCGGTCGGTGAATTGGCCGCCACTCTCGATGCGCGTTTCGAGAAAGGGCATATCTTTCTTCATAATCAGGATGTTACGAATACCATTCGCAGCGAGACGGCCGGCAATGACGCCTCGCGCGTGGCTGCCTTGCCGTGTGTGCGCGAGGCATTGCTGCACTGGCAACGCGACTGCGCAACAGCGGACGGACTGATCGCGGATGGCCGCGACATGGGCACCGTCGTCTTCCCCGATGCGCCGCTCAAGATCTTCCTCACGGCAAGTCCCGAGGAGCGTGCGAACAGGCGCTATAAACAGTTGAAAGAAAAAGGAATGTCTGCTAATCTTCCGCGCCTCATCGAAGAGATTCGCGAGCGCGACGAACGCGACAGCAACCGCACGACCGCTCCCTTGCGTCCTGCAGAAGATGCCATCCTCATTGACTCTTCCGCTCTCTCCATCGATGAGGTAACCGGGAAAATACTTGAAGCTGCCAACGCCCTGTTCAACGACGAATAGTGCCGGGGCTTTTTTTTTCCTGTTTCGTTCCTGCCATCACGGCAGGGTAATGTTAACTATTTGAACTGCCGTCACAGGCAACAGGGGATGCTCGCACGTCGAGGCATCTTGGGAATAACTTAATCATGTCAGAAAGCTTTGCAGAACTCTTTGAAGAGAGTGTAGCCAACCTCAACCTCAAACCCGGCACGATGGTCATGGGTACCGTCGTCGATCTGAGCGATGATTTCGTCGTCGTGAATGCCGGTCTCAAATCCGAGGGTGTCATCCCGAAGGAACAGTTTCTCAACGCCTCCGGTGACCTCGAAGTTGCCGTTGGTGACCAGGTGGAAGTCGCACTGGACGCCGTCGAGGACGGCTTCGGCGCAACCCGCCTGTCGCGTGAAAAGGCCAAGCGCCATCACGCCTGGATCGAACTCCAGAAAGCCTATGATGACGAAGAGATCGTCAACGGCCGCATTACCGGCAAGGTCAAGGGCGGTTTCACCGTCGACCTCGGCCAGGTCCGCGGCTTCCTGCCGGGCTCGCTCGTTGATGTCCGTCCCGTACGCGATACCTCCTACCTCGAAAACAAGGACCTCGAATTCAAGGTCATCAAGCTCGACCAGAAGCGCAACAATGTTGTTGTCTCCCGCCGTGCGGTCGTTGAAGCCGAGTACAGCGAAGAGCGTGAAAAGCTGCTCGAGAACCTCGAGGAGGGCGCAGTTGTCAAGGGTGTCGTCAAGAACCTCACCGACTACGGCGCATTCGTCGATCTTGGTGGTGTCGACGGCCTGCTGCACATCACCGACATGGCCTGGAAGCGTGTTCATCATCCTTCCGAAGTCGTCGAGATCGGTCAGGAGATCGACGTCAAGGTGCTCAAGTACGACAAGGAGAAGATGCGTGTCTCCCTGGGCCTCAAGCAGCTGGGTGATGATCCATGGGTCAACATCACACGCCGCTACCCGGAAGGCACCCGCCTCTTCGGCAAGGTCACCAACATTGCCGACTACGGCTCTTTCGTCGAGATCGAGGAGGGTGTCGAGGGTCTCGTCCACGTCTCCGAGATGGACTGGACCAACAAGAACATCCACCCGAGCAAGGTTGTCTCGCTGGGTGACGAGGTCGAGGTCATGGTCCTGGATATCGACGAGGAGCGTCGTCGCATCTCGCTGGGCATGAAGCAGTGCCGCCAGAACCCGTGGGAAGAGTTTGCCCAGAACCACAACAAGGGCGACCAGGTGACGGGCAGCATCAAGTCCATCACCGACTTCGGTATCTTCATCGGTCTCGATGGCGGTATCGATGGCCTGGTTCACCTCTCCGATATCTCCTGGGATCTCCCGGGTGAGGAAGCGGTCCGCAACTACAAGAAAGGCGATGAAGTCGAGGCCGTCGTGCTGGCTGTCGATCCCGAGCGCGAGCGTATCTCGCTGGGTATCAAGCAGCTCGATACCGATCCTTTCTCGACCTATGTTGCTACCCATAACAAGGGCAGTATCGTGAAGGGTGTCGTGACCGAGGTCGACGCACGCGGTGCGACCATCGAGCTCGCAGACACTGTCATGGGTTACCTGCGCGCATCCGAGATCGCACGCGAGCGTGTCGAAGATGCCAGTGCCGTACTCAAGGTTGGCGACGAAGTCGAGGCGAAATTCGTCGCCATCGATCGCAAGAGCCGCAGCATCAACCTTTCCATCAAGGCGAAAGACTACGACGAGGAAGCGGAAGTCATCCGCAGCTACTCGTCCAAGTCCCAGCAGCCCGCGGGTGGCGCAGCGACGCTGGGTGACCTGCTCAAGGAGCAGATGGAATCCGGCGATAACGACTGATATCGCCAGACAGGTGACGGGGCGATAGCCCCGTCATTCCGTTTCAGACAACAGAAGCGAAAATATGCCGGTTACCAAATCAGAACTGATACACGTCATTGCTGAACAGCAACCGCACCTGGCCCAGAAGGATGTCGAGCTCGCCATCAAATGCATCATCGAGCAGATGAGCAATGCACTGGCAACGGGTGACAGGATAGAGATCCGCAGTTTCGGGAGTTTTTCCCTGCATTACCGCAAGCCGAGGATGGGGCGTAACCCCAAGACCGGAGACCCGGTCGCTTTGCCCGGAAAGCATGTTCCGCATTTCAAGCCGGGCAAGGAGATGCGCGAGCGCGTCAACGAGGCTTTCCAGGTGGAACTCCAGGAAGAGGCGCAACTGCAAGAGGAGAAGGAAGTATTATAGGCTTCATTCCCGATTGCCTGAAAAGAGAGCGGTTGATATATTCAACTGCAGCTGCGAGACGTAAATGACTGTCTCGCAAGAAGATAGAAGAGAACGATTTGTCATGGTATTGCCGCTACGCAAGCCATGATTCCCGGAGCCGGAAGTGCTGCCGGACACTGGCTGAACTTAGCCGGAAAGAGAAAGATGATTTCACAAGGCGTCACCAGCAGGTGACGACTTGAAAGAAGAAGGCGGGCCGGAAAAGGAGCCCGTTGCTGCCGGGAAAGCCCGGCGCTGATAACAAGCGAATCGCACTGTAAATCCGGCTTTGACCGGACCGCGAGGCTGCCCCTGTCCCGATATTTCGGCCGTGGGCGCCGCAACGCTCACCACTGAAATCCTCTTTGCCAAAACTCTTGCCTGTGCGACTGTTCAGTCGACATGGCGCTGCCACATGCAGCGTATGACCTTGCATCTGTAAAGCCATATCCGGGTGGAATTGCATCCGGCAGATGCAGCAGACAGGTGATTGTCACTATGAAAAGAATGCTGATTAACGCGACCCAGCCCGAAGAGCTGCGGGTCGCCATCGTTGATGGACAGGCGCTTTTCAACCTGGATATCGAACATCCGGGAAGAGAGCAGAAAAAAGCCAACGTCTACAAGGGCAAGATCTCGCGCGTGGAGCCGAGCCTCGAGGCGGCTTTCGTCAATTACGGCGCCGAGCGCCACGGCTTCCTGCCGCTCAAGGAGATTGCGCGCAGCTACTTCACCGAGGAAGCGCAGAAGAAGGGCGGCAAGCCCAACATCCAGGAGGCCATCAAGGAAGGCCAGGAAGTCATCGTCCAGGTCGAGAAAGAGGAGCGCGGCAACAAGGGTGCTGCACTGACCACTTTCGTCTCCCTGGCCGGCCGCTACCTGGTCCTCGTGCCGAAGAATCCCCGTGCAGGCGGGATCTCGCGCCGTATCGAAGGACAGGAGCGCAGCGACCTGCGGGAAGCCATGTCCCAGCTGAAGATTCCTGAAGGGATGGGGCTCATCGTCCGCACCGCGGGCATCGGCAAGTCCTCGGAAGAGTTGCAGTGGGACCTCGACTACCTCAGCCAGGTCTGGACTGCGATCGAGAAATCCGCCGAGGAACGTCCGGCGCCTTTCCTGATCTACCAGGAGAGCAACGTCATTATCCGCTCGATCCGGGATCACCTGCGAAACGACATCGGCGAGATCATTATCGACAGCCCGGAGATGCATGCCGAGGCAAAGGCTTTCATCGAATCCGTGATGCCGCACAACGCGCGCAAGCTGAAACTCTACAGCGACGAGACACCGCTCTTCTCGCG
>JASFPB010000229.1:0-4091 GCA_050116235.1 Chromatiales bacterium
GGCCACATCAAGGTCGATATTCCCCTGTCCGTCCGGGACATGGACACGGATCGCATCCGTATCCGTATCGAGCCCGATCAGCAGCAGGTCGATCGATGCACCGCAGCAGAAGCTGTTTTCGATCGCCTCGCGGAAGGCATTGAGCTTTTCGAGTCCTGCACGGGCTGCTGCAGCAGTATCTGAACCGTGTGCAGCACAACCCTGGTGTTCCGGGTCGACAGAGCTGTAGTGATAGATCACCGCCTTGAGATAACGTGTCGGCTCATCCGCAGTGTTCGGCTGCCCCTCACGGTATCGACCAAGTTCAACCTTGATCCACTTCTGGATGCTGTCCTCGATATCGAACAGCGCGCCGGCGTAGGACTTGCGTCGCACAGACTCCTGGGGGAGCCTGAGCACATATCGCACAACATGTGCCAGTCGTCCGTCTGCACAGGGCGAAATATCCAGTGTGTGAAACCCGCATGCCTGCAGGAATTCATCGAAACCGGCTGCATCGTGACTCGCCAGCGGGTTATTCAGGTAATAGTCATCACAGAATCGCTTGTAGGTCGAGAAGACACACCATGCAAAGAGTCGACGCATGTCGAGCTGTTCAACCCAGGCGTCCTGCAATATATCGTCCGGCAGTTCGAAACCGAGCGCATCCCGTGCGATACGCTGGGCCTGATGCTCGAAATCCCTCTCGTGCTGGACAGCAGAGATCTGCTTCAGTGTCGGGACGATGGAGTCAAAAGCTTCCTTGACGTTCCGTTCGTAGGTATAGAGCTTCTCGTTCTCGGCGATGCGGCCCAGCGGATGGCCGGAGCCACCGCCACGAACCGCGCCACCATCAGGCAGGCCGACAGCGCCCGGACGGCGCAGAGGCGCCGGTCCGAACTGGCTTCCGGCATTCCTGGCTGATTGTCGTGTTGAACGAAGCATCATCTGTTTACGCTATCGGCCTTCAGCCTCGCGCTCCGCCACTGTAGGTGATCAGGGAACCCGAGCCTGTGTTGCCACTGCTACCGGTCACCTTGCTGACAGGTTCCGGAGCTTCAGCGGGTTGCACTGCGCGTGCGCCCATGGCACCCATCGGTGCAGCACCGCGCATCGTCATGTTGCGACGCGTCGAAGAGGCGCCCTCGGTGCCTGTCACATGGTCGCCACGTTCCCAGTCATCGCCCGTGATCTTGGGTCCTGCATCCTGGCCCTCGCCTGTGATGCGGGACTTGACGCGGCCATCGATCTCCTCGACGGTTTCCTGGATTGGCTCCGGGGCATGACTGCCCTGGCCGAAACGCGCTTCTTCAGTGCCGGTCACCTTGCCGCCGGCCATGCCGAACGGACCGGTGATCTGGCTGCTGTTTTCGTACTGCGAGCCCGTGACATGGCTCTGGTGCGCCGGCTGCCTCGAGGCATGCGACGGGCCACCGGTGCTGAAATCAGACCAGGGCGTACCGTCCACCGGACGTGGGAAATCTGCGCTGCCAGGCTCCGCAGCCGCTGCAGGACAAGCATCGGCAACCTGGTCTGCACCGACATACGGAGTTCCGCTGACGGTTTCGCAGGCGCCTTTTTCATCACCGGTCATTCGACCGCCGACGGAAGGCTGTTGTCCTGTCATTTGCGCGCCGAAATTACGGCGACTCGGAGCCGTGCGCTTTTTTGCAGCGTCAGCCGCAGGTGCTTCACAGTAGGCATCAAGTTGTTCGCCTCCGGCGTAGGGCGTACCGGTGACAGCCTTGCAGGTACCGGGCTCGTCGCCCGTCACCTTTGAAGATCGTCCGGTCATGCTACCGGTGACTGACTCGCCACCCGCTGTTTTGGAGACACCCACCTTCTGGTCCTGCGGCTCGGGCTTTGTCGAGCAAAAACCGGTGAACTGCTCCTCGCCGATGTAGTCATCGCCGGTGACATTGCGGCAGCTGCCTGCCTCATCGCCAGTCATGTGCTCGCGACGGCCGACCATGGTTCCGGTAACCGAACCGCCACGCAGGGTCTGGCTCTTGCCAACCTTCGCAGGTGCTCCGCCGATATCCTGTGGCTTTGTGTATTGGGTACCCGTCAGCATGCGGTTCATGCCGGGTTCGTCACCCGTAACTTTTTCAGAACGGCCAACCTGGTCGCCCGTGACGCCCTTCCCTTTCATGGTCTCGGCCATTGAAGGCTTGCGCGGTGACTTCTGCGCGAACTCGCCGCAGTAGCCCTGCTGCTGTTCGGCGCTGACATACTCGTCGCCTGTCACGTTCTTGCAGGTACCCGGTTCGTTACCGGTTACTTTGCTGGCACGGCCAAGCTTGTTTCCGGTCACGGGATTGCCGTGCGACGTAGTCGTTACTGCAACTTTTTTCGACGTTGAGGCTTTCGGATCTGCCTGGCAGAAGTCGCGAAAGATATCAGCACCCATGTACTCCGTGCCCGTGATGGAACGGCAGGTGCTTGCCTCATCGCCGGTGACGGAGACATCGCGACCGACCATAGTACCGGTGACGGTCTGTCCGCTGACAGTTTCGCTGGCGCCGACTTTCCAGGGCTGATCAGTTGCAGCCCCCGGAGCGTTTTCTTTTGCCTTGCGGCGACGGCCTGTCGGTGCCGATTTTTTCTGTCCGGAGGAACCGCGCTTGCTGCGTTGCTCGCGCAGGGCTTGCGCCAGTTCGCGTCCGGAAAGTTGCGGATTGGCTGCCCTGGCGGTTTGTGCCTCGGACATGCCGCTGCTGCTGATGCCGGCCTTGCCGCGCGTGGATTGCGCGCGACGGCGAGCCAGTGCTGCAGCCTTGCTTGGATTCTGGGCAATCGGCTTGCGCGGTGCGCGATGATTGCGTGGACGGCTGGTGGCTGCAGTCGTTTCCTGTGCAGGCGTCTTGTCGTTGCAGTCGCCCTTGCCACCACATCCGCAGCCGCAATCGCCTTTCTTGCGATCGTCCGCTGGATTGACTTCGGCAGCCATGGAACCGCCCGGGACGTCATCTGCCGTACGGGTGCGATCGCCGCTGTGAACGGCAGACTTGCCACGGGTCGACATCGCCTTGCGACGCTCGAGCGATGCTTCGCGAGCACTGCTTCCCGAGGGCGTTGCCGGACGAGCCGGCCTGCGCGTTGCCGCCGAGCCCGCCGTTGCGGGTGACGTTGCAGCAGGACGCGATGGAGCTGCATTGGACTTGCTGCCAATTGCTGCCTTGCCGCCTTGCGACATGGCCTTGCGTCTTTCGAGCGCCACAGCCCTTGCACTGTTTGCGTTACTGTTTACAGCCATTGTAATTCCGTCTTGTCAACGTTTTGGTTCGGGGCCGCCCGGGGGCGGCCCGCCTTTGAGGTTTGTCCCGATCAGGAACGGCCCTCGTGGACGACGAAGCAGACGCCCTGGCTCTGGGTGTAGTTGTCGTAGCCGATCAGACGGACATGGTGATCCGGGTATGCGCGACGGCATGCATCGATTTCTGCGACAACTGCGTTCAGGTCGGTCTCGCCGAAGAACGGCAGCTTCCACATGGTCCAGTAGTGATGGCTGGCGTTGGCAGGCTGCTCGTGTTCGATGGCAGGTGTCAGGCCCTGGGCAATCAGGTACGCGATCTGGTCATAGACTTCGTCCTGAGTCAGTTTTGGCAGGAAACCGAAAGTTTCCAGCGTTTGCGCGGTCTGGTAATCGCCGACTTCGTGGCTGTATGACATAGCTATATCCTCTTTCTGTATCTGTTACTGAGTGGCTTCAGGACGGCTTGATCAGCTGACGTCCAGCTTGTCCACGGTGTCGAACTCGAACTTGATCTCTTTCCACGTCTCCATGGCGATCGCAAGTTCAGGGCTGTGCTTGGCAGCCTCTGTAAGGATGTCACGAGCCTCTTTCTCGATCTCGCGGCCTTCGTTACGCGCCTTGACGGATGCTTCCAGAGCGACACGGTTGGCGGCAGCACCAGCTGCGTTGCCCCACGGGTGACCCTGTGTGCCGCCACCGAACTGCAGCATGGAGTCATCACCGAAGATGGTGACCAGTGCCGGCATGTGCCAGATATGGATACCACCGGAGGCGACGGCGAAGACGCCCGGCATGGAGCCCCAGTCCTGGTCGAAGAAGACGCCGCGGGAGCGATCTTCAGGAACGAAGGATTCAC
>JASFPB010000230.1:0-4060 GCA_050116235.1 Chromatiales bacterium
ACCTTCGCGCGGGCCGGTTTCCAGCGGATAGACTTTCATTCTGTCTTTGAACCATTTCACAGCCTGGTCGCCCGTGCCGACTTCGCCGAAGCCGCGCAATAGGAGCCAGATCCGGTAGCTTGGAGAGCGCACGACAAAATAGCCGTCCGGAACCGCCCCTTCATAGCCGGGAGGAAGAAAGAGGAATTTGCCACCCTTGCCCTTGTCGGGCCCTACCGCTCCGATGTCCACCAGGAACTTGAACGTGATGTCATCGGCGGTGCCATTCATGCCCGGAGGGCATTCCACTACCGTCGGACCGTCGAGCTTCAGATCCAACCCCACATTGGCATACACCGTACTGTTGTTGCCGGTCAGGTGCGGCTCATTTGGGGTCCATCCGGGAAGGGCCGCAATCGCCACATCCGATGTGCTCTTGTATTCGAAGTCACGGATTTGTGACTTTACGATGGCATAGGCCGACAGGGTCGGGAAGAAATCCAAGTAGGCCTGGGTAGCGCGCTGACGATCCATTTCATCATAGATCTTCTGTGCGGTTTCCTCGGTGGGATAAGCGCCGTACTCGAACTCAAGGGTACCGAAGTTAGTCTCAATCTTGTCAGGAGCAGGCTTGAAATCGGTACCTTCCTGTTTTTCTCCCGCATCCTTAAACAAATTCCTGTTTTCGCCGGTTTCGCCTGCTTCCGCAAGCGCTGTAGGAGCGACCGCTATCAGCATGGCTGCCATTAATGCTGTCATCTTTTTCATAGTATTTACCCTCGAGTTTGTCTGTCTGAAAAAATGTTTGGTAAATGTTACGGAAATGGGAGTATGGCGGTAAGCACAAAGGTATTCCCCTCGAGGGTGCTGCGCGCTCCAAACTCCCAGAGGTAACGGGCGTTGATGAACCCGTAGAGTTTGCCTTTTAGTGCGATTGGAATCGTGACTTCAGGACCTAAGCCATACACCTCATGTTTGCCCAGATCCCTACTGCCAGGAAAGGCATTGCCGCGTCCCAGATCGTCTTCGGTCATTTTCCATTGTGCATAATAGGCAGCTCCTACGCTGAGAGACCCGTCCATGAAGGTCTTGCCAAGGCCACCTTCAATAGTGAGGATGTCGCCGACCTGTATGTCGGTATCTTTTTTCTCAGAATTAAACGCGTAAAAAGCGGTCGCTGCGAAACTCCAGCTCTTTGCTTCATCAAGATAAACCGTACTACCGATGAACGGCTCAAAGGACCACATGCCAAGGCCGGTGTTATTGGAACCTCCCGGCTCGTATTCTCCGATAGGCGCGGTTATGCCCAGGCCGGCAATGAAATCGGCCCGGTCCGTATGCCAGCCGAGATTGATTGGCTGAAAATACAAATCTGCAAAACCGGTATCGACACTGTCGTCTAATCCCAGGACCGGCACTTCCAGCGTGTTATCGGTAAACGCTGGAAATGCCTGGAAGCTGTAGTTGCCGCCGAGAATCTTTATGTCATTCGATACCCAGATAAAACCGAGCACATAAGCGTTGGCGTCCAGAGAACCGCGTTCTTGCGGATCTATGCTGATCTTGTCGCCTTTACTATCTCTTAGAGTGTCTCCGCTGTAGCGGTAGTACATGGGGGTTATCAATAGGCCCGGCGGCGGTTGCGTTCCGGATTGCAGACCGTAGTCTCCCTTGGTGTTAGTTCCCGCAAAGCCAGCAAAGGCACCACCGGAAGCAACGGCCAGGATCACATAGAGAGTGGCAATGGCTGGTATTCTTACAAACATCAGTACACATCTACGTGGGAAGTTATAGCCGTCATAATTTCGGTGGCTCATATGGATCGGGCGCGCCAGTCGGTATCGGCGGATACTTTTTGAGCGAAGCGGCATGCTCGACAAGTTGTGGGAGCGCTGCTTTGGGTACCCATGTATGCGGGAACAACACGTTGTCGCGTTCCTGCGGGTCATTGATCAGATTGTACAAACGCGGCATTGTGTATTCACGTAGCACACCGTTCCAGCCGGTCTGTTCCTTGAAGTGAAGCTTCCAGTCACGCCACTTGACGCCGAAAATGTCCTTACCCATGTAGACGATGAAGCCTTCGCGGCCTGATTTATCTGTCTTGCCCAGCAGAAAATCATGCATGTCGATGCCGTCGATGACGCGGTCCGATGGTACGTCGCCACCCGCGATCCGTGCCAGCGTGGGGAACAGGTCCATTTCGTGCACGATCTCGTCACTGACACTCCCGGGTTTGATCTTGCCCGGCCAGCGCATCGCGAACGGAACCCTGAGCGCACCTTCGTAGCCGGTAAACAGGGTCGAACGCCAGGGTCCGGCAGAACCATGCATTGCAGTCTCGACAGTCATCGAGGTCTCACCGTCGCTCAGCGCCTCTGGGCCGTTATCAGCAGTGAAAATCACGATCGTGTTATCGCTGATACCAAGATCATCGATGGTAGCCAGCAGTTCACCGACATAGCTGTCTATCTGCATCAACAAGTCACCCCAGGGGCCCTTGCCTGATCTGCCCTCGAAGCCCGGATGCGGCATGGTCGGGAAGTGCGTCGCCGTGTAGGGCAGGTAGACGAAAAACGGTTTCTTCGCTTTGGCCTGACGCGTCATGAAATCTTTCGCGCGATCGGTAAGGTCTCTATCGATGAGCGGACGGTAGTCCAGACGGTAGGGGCGAACCTTCTTTGGAGCCTCACCTTTCTTGCCTTCCATCACGAATGTCTCGCCAAGGCCGCTTTCAGCAAATCCTTGTACTGATGAGTACACGGACTCATCGGTCGAATTTGGCACGCCGTACCATTCATCGAAACCCTGATCGGTCGGAAATCTGCCCGGCGTACGGCCAAGATGCCACTTGCCGTACATGCCTGTTGCATAGCCTGCATTTGAGAGCATCTCGGCCATGGTGACTTCCCACTGCACCAGGCCATAAACACCCTCGCCGAGCGGCACTGTGGCATTGCCGCTTCGGATGGCGTAACGTCCGGTCATGATGGCGGAACGTGACGGCGTGCATTGCACTTCCACGTTGAAGTTGGTCAGCCGCAGCCCTTCACTTGCCAACTGGTCCAGTCGCGGTGTTGCTGCGCCACGGATAATGCCACCGCCATTGAAACCCGGTTCGCCCCAGCCGAAATTATCGAGAAATACCAAGACAAGATTGGGTTTGGCCTTCTCTGCGCCCACAGCGGGATTGACGGTTGTTATAAACGCCAGGATGGCGATACTAAAGGATGCGAGTATTTTCATGTCCAAACCTTTAGCAGGATAGCTAAACGGTGTGAGTAATGATCAAATACTCTTACTGAGTTACAGCAATCTGTCTATCCAGATTGCGACAATTTGATAGCCCAGATATTAATTTTTGATTACTTGAGAGTTTGTTTAGTCAATTCGATCTTAAAGAGAGCGTTTCGCTGGGTGATTCTCCGAAATGCCTCCTGTACTCAACAGAGAAGCGTCCGATGTGATTAAATCCGTTCTGGGTTGCGATTAGAGCAACGTTTTTTTCTTTCGGATGTGCTGATGCCAATGCCCTATGGGCGGCATTCAGACGCGCCATCTTCAGATAGTCTGTAATTGTGATACCGAAATACTGCTTGAAACAACGCTGCAGCGTTCGAGCCTCTTTCCTGGTCACTCGACAAAGATCTTCGATAACCACTGTTTCGCGGTAATACTCTTCGATGTAAGCCTGTACCTGTTTAGCGATGTGAATTCTGGACTGTTTTCTATGAATAAGCTCGGGACGCGAACCGGGATATGACTGGCCGATCCAGGAAATCATCTGCGCTACCATATTGGGTATTGTTTCGTCATTCTCATCGAAGCCAGGTCCTTGCATCGCTTTGAGTAGGCCGTCACGAATGACATGAAGCTGCTGTGTATCTCCATTGAAAACAGCCAGCTCATTCGACCGCTCACATCGCGGGCAAAGAACTTCCATCAATTCAGAGTATCTTGATACTGGGAGAATGACGGCATCCGATCCGGCCAGTTCCGGAGAAACAACATCCGTTCCTGATCCATCCGGCAGCACGACCAGATTTTCGTTCGCGACCGTCTCACCTGAAGCCAGTACCAG
>JASFPB010000231.1:0-4047 GCA_050116235.1 Chromatiales bacterium
GGTAATGCCCAGGTCGGCCATCGCGCTGAGGAACTCTCCTCCCTCGGCGCCCAGTATGTTGAGCATGAAACCGGCAAGCAGAAAACCGACAAGCGGGGGCAAACCCACCATCTTTATCGCCAGGCCGCAGAGAAAGGCGATAGCTATCCAGAGTGGATCAGTGTAGTGGATGGAGAGTAGTTGCGGATCCATGACCTCTCTTCACGCGCGCATTCTGCCCATTCATATCCAAGGATACCAGCCCGGTCGCCATGGGCCTCTATCCCGCAGGGATATTCCACCACGGGAATTGCTAGCCTGCGGCTTCTGTTCCAGCGACGATGGCGTCGAGGTTACATGAGGACTGGCAGTCATCAGGCCAGGTGTTTCAGTGCAGCACAGCGGACAAGGGTATATCGGCTGTTGATCGTATCCCGGTATCAGGGATGAAGCATGTCATCAGTGCAAGCTTCGCCCCCTGATATCTCGACGCCTTCAGCAAGGGGACAATAACAGGCAGATTCTACGTCAGGCGCCAGGTCAGATCTTCATCGGCTCTCAATGGTGTAATTCCCCCACGATGCCCCGCAGGTACCCTGTGGTTTTCATTTACCAGGGTGATGGTGTCCGTATTGCGGGGCAGGCCGTAGAAGTCGGGTCCAAAATGGCTGGCAAAAGCTTCCAGCCTGTCGAGGGCGCCTGCAGCCTCGAAAGCTTCGGCGTAGAGCTCGATGGCGGCATGGGCGGTGTAGATACCCGCGCAACCACAAGCCGTCTCCTTGGCAGAGGTCGCGTGAGGGGCACTGTCGGTTCCCAGGAAAAACTTGGGATTCCCGCTGGTAGCGGCGCTGACGAGCGCCTCGCGATGACTCTCCCGTTTCAGCACCGGCAGGCAATAATAGTGCGGCCGGATGCCGCCCTTGAACATGGCGTTGCGGTTGTAAAGCAGGTGGTGCACCGTGATCGTTGCGCCCACGTTGGCCGGAGCGGCTGTCACGAATTCGACTGCACGGCTGGTTGTGATGTGCTCCAGCACGACCCTGAGTCCGGGACGACGCTGCAGCAACGGTTCCAGGACCTGCTCGATGAATACCGCCTCCCTGTCAAACAGATCAATCTGCGGATCGGTTACCTCGCCATGCAGCAACAGCGGTAGCCCGGCCTCTTCCATGGCCGCCAGTGCGTCCTCGACACGGTGGATGTCGGTCACCCCGGAATCCGAATTCGTGGTGGCACCGGCAGGGTAATACTTCACGGCATGCACGAAACCACTCTCCCTGGCCTTGAAGATCTCCTCAGGTGACGTGTTGTCCGTGAGATAGAGAGTCATCAGGGGTTCGAAAGCCATCTCGTCCGGCAATACAGCCAGGATGCGGTCCCGGTATGCGGCGGCCTCGGTCACGGTACGCACCGGCGGTTTCAGGTTGGGCATAACGATCGCCCTGGCGAATCGTCTCGCGGTATCCGGCAGCACCGCGGCCAGCATGTCGCCGTCCCGCAGGTGCAGGTGCCAGTCATCGGGGCGGGTGATTGTCAATGTTTTCATTTTCAGATAAGCGTCCTGACAAGGAAGCAGTAGTAAGAATATTCTCGCAGATCGCCAGGGCATAGGAAACGTGTATGGATCCCTGTTTCCCGGCTTTTCTATCTCCGGGACCGTTGTTGCCGGAGCGCAAGCAGCCAGGGCATGAGCATGAAAAGCACCAGGGAGATTGCATATGCCGATCCCGAGACAGGGTCTTTCGATGCGATGGCTTCATGGATGGTCATGCCCTGAAGCCAGGGGACCAGGGTGAATTCGAACAGCAGCAGAACGCAAAGAGCCAGCACCCCGATGGCAAGATGTGCAAGGGGTGTCGTGGAGGCATCAGTTTTCGAAACGATAAATCTCGCAGCAATGACAAGCACTGCCAGCATGATGGGAATTTCCAGCAATTCGGCGGACCTGACGCCGATCACAGGAACAATGAAAAGCACGCGAATCGTCCCGAGCAGGAATCCGGCAAGGAACATCAGCGTAAAATAGAGTATGCCGAACCTGAATATTTCCACGGTCTTCGGACGGAGGCAGCTTCTCTTATCCCTGTTTTTCCTCTCTCTCTGCTTTGAGTTTGTCACGCACCGCCATCAGCACTTTTCCGAAGGTGTTGTGTCCGCGCCCGTCGCGACCGCAACCCCAGTAGTAGTCGTACTGGCTGGTCTCGACGATTTGCTGATCGCCGGTAGCCAGCAATGCGGTTGCCACGGCTTCATGAGTGCGGCATTTGATATAGACAGCGCGCGTCATCATCACTTCGCGAACCTGCTGCCAATCCTTGCGGACAGCCGCCTTGTTGGACTCGGCCAGCTGTTTCGCCTTTTCGGGGTGTTCTGCCGTACGAACGGATTCCCGAAGTTCAGGCTCTTCGAATTTCATGCCCTGGTAGTAGTGTTCGACGGAGGGCCACTCCGAGTCGTCCAGTTCGAAACCGAGTCTGGAATAGCTGGATAGCGGGTGGTTAACATCGCTGCGTGACAGGTAGTATGGCTTGCCCGACCTGGTAAAAAACATCTGGGTCTCCTTAAAACTCAATCGCTCGAGCGATCAGCACTCCCCGGATTGTAAACGCTGGTGTGAAACAGGTGACCAGTAATCCTCCGGGAATTTCTCTACAGAGATTCATACCATCTTTGTCTTTTTTTCAGTTCAGTCAAAAACGGTACGCCTGCCGACGACCACCACGCCGTTTTCGCTGACGGTGAAGCGCTGCCTGTCTCGCTCCAGGTCGTATCCGATGCTTTCGCCCTCAGGTATACGCACGTGTTTGTCGACGATGCAGCGTTTCAGTCTCGCCCCGGCACCCACCGTGACATTGTCAAAGAGAATGCTGTCCTCGACCACGGAAGCATGCTCAAGCCTCACCCATGCTGAAAGAATGGAGTGCCTGACGACGCCGCCATTAATCACGGTTCCACCGGCGAGTGACGCATTGTAGATGATGCCATCATAACCCTCCTCTCCGGGGACAGTGCGGGCCGGCGGGCTCTGGGCCGTATAACTGCGAATAGGCCAGTCACGCTGGTAGAGATTCAGCGGCGGCACCGGGTCCAGCATGGCAATGTTCGCATCGTAGTATGCATCCAGCGTACCCACGTCTTTCCAGTACTTGTCCTGCGAGACGCGGCCGTCGAGACTGCCAAACGGATAGGCGTATACCGGCTGTTCATCGATCAGGTGCGGGAGAATGTCGTGGCCGAAGTCATGGCTGGAATTGCGCTCCCTGCTATCCCGAACCAGTTCGTCCAGAAGCAGATCGCGGTTGAACACATAGATCCCCATGGACGCCAGTGCGCAGTCCGGGTTTTCCGGGAGCGCAGCGGGTTCCGACGGCTTTTCCTCAAAGGCGAGAACCCGGCCAGCCTGGTTGACGGACATGACACCGAATCCACGCGCTTCATGCAATCCGACTTCCATGCAGGCCACTGTGGCGGCTGCCTCATTATCGGTATGAAAATCCAGCATGGCAGCGTAATCCATGCGATAGACATGGTCGCCGGAGAGGATAAGCACATATTGCGCGCCGCTCTCTTCAAGCAGGTTGAGGTTCTGGTAGATGGCATCTGCTGTACCGGCATACCACTTTTCACCTGTACGCATTTGCGGTGGAACCGGCGTGATATATTCATTCAGCTCGGGATTGAAGATGGACCAGCCATCACGCAGATGTTCCTGTAGTGAGTGGGACTTGTACTGCGTCAGAACAAGGATGCGTCTCAGGCCCGAATGGAGGCAATTGGAGAGGGTGAAGTCGATAATACGGTACTTGCCGCCAAAGGGGACTGCCGGTTTGGAACGCTCATCGGTCAGCGGGCGCAAGCGGGAGCCGTGTCCGCCAGCCAGAACGATTGTGAAAGTTTTATCGAGTATGTCTTTCTTCATATGACTACTGCCGATGCAGGGTGTCGGGTGATTGTCTCTTCAGCAGGGGAATCGATGACAGGAATGGATACCGGGCACTCTCCATCCGGGCCGACAGTCAATCCGGCACTGGATCTTCTGCAGTCTGCAAGACGCCCGGACCCAATCCC
>JASFPB010000232.1:0-4043 GCA_050116235.1 Chromatiales bacterium
GATATGCCGACTGCAACAGCCGCCCGGGCAAGTACCGGGACATGCTGGCGTTCGCCACCGGAACGCGTGCCCTGGCCGCCGGGCTGCTGGACGGAGTGCGTGGCGTCAAAAACGACCGGGCAGCCGGTTTCCCGCATCACAGCGAGTCCCCGCATGTCGGAGATCAGCGTGTTGTAACCGAACGATACGCCACGTTCGCAGACCATGATGTGTTCATTGCCCGTCGAGCGTGCCTTGTTGACGACGTTTTTCATGTCCCAGGGCGCCAGAAACTGCCCTTTCTTGATGTTGACCGGCTTTCCCTGGCTTGCGACATTCAGAATGAAGTTGGTCTGGCGACAGAGGAATGCAGGGGTTTGCAGAATATCGACCACTTGCGCGACTTCGTCGAGCGGTGTGTCCTCATGGACGTCCGTCAGGACTGGCAGGCCAAGTTCCTCCCTGACACGCTGCAGGATCCGGAGACCCTCCTCGATACCGGGACCGCGATGGCTTTCGTGGGAAGAGCGGTTGGCCTTGTCAAAAGATGACTTGTAGATCAGTGGTATATCAAGTGCAGCTGTGATTTCCTTGAGACTGGTTGCAGTCTCCAGCGCGGACTGCTCGCTTTCGATCACGCAGGTTCCGGCGATCAGAAAAAAAGGCTGGTCAAGGCCGACATCAAAACCGCAGATATTCATGCACTCTTCTCCTGATGGTCAAGTGCCGCGTTGATGAAACCCGTGAAGAGCGGATGTCCACGGCGCGGGGTCGAGGTGAATTCCGGGTGAAACTGGCAGGCGATGAACCAGGGATGATCGGGCACTTCGACGACTTCGACAAGCTGTTCATCGATGGAAACACCGCAAATCCTGAGACCACTTTTCTCGAGTTGCTCGCGATAGGTGTTATTGAATTCATACCGGTGGCGATGACGTTCCCGGATAAGCGGAGCGTTATATATTGTGCGCGCCAGGCTGCCCTCAAGGAGCTTGCACTGTTGCCCCCCGAGGCGCATGCTGCCGCCCAGGTCGGTATTCTCGTCCCGCTTCTCCTTTTTACCGTCGGCAGTTTGCCACTCGGTAATGAGTGCAATGACGGGGTGAGTTGTGTTTTTGCTGAATTCGGAACTGTGCGCATCGGCCATGCCTGCGACGTTGCGCGCATACTCGATGACAGCGACCTGCATGCCGAGGCAGATACCCAGATAGGGCACCCCGTTTTCTCGTGCGTAGCGGACTGCCTCGATTTTTCCCTCGACACCGCGTTCTCCAAAACCACCCGGGACGAGAATTGCATCCATCCTCTCCAGCACTCCGGGACCCGCCTTCTCGATCTCTTCCGAATCGACGTACTCGATGTTGACCTTCGAGCGAGTCTTGATCCCGGCATGCACGAGTGCTTCGGAGAGTGACTTGTAGGCCTCTGTGAGGTGTACATACTTGCCCACCATGGCGATAGTGACCTCCCTGTCGGTATGTTCAAGACCCTCGACAACCGCTTCCCACTCCCTGAGGTTCGCTGATGGTAGAGTCAAACCGAACTGCTCGACGACGATCTGGTCGAGATCCTGGGCATGCAAGAGCAAGGGGATGCGATAAATAGTGTCCGCATCGACTGCAGAGATGACTGCCCGTTCGGGAACATTCGTGAAGAGTGCAATCTTCTTGCGTTCTCCTTCAGGCAGAGGCCTGTCAGAGCGGCACAGCAGTACGTCGGGCTGAATCCCGATGGAGCGCAGCTCCTTGACGGAGTGCTGTGTCGGTTTGGTCTTGATTTCGCCGGATGTGGGAATGTAGGGCACCAGGGTCAGGTGCATGAAGAGTGCGTGTTTGTGCCCCAGCTCGACGCCCATCTGTCGAATCGCCTCGAGAAACGGCAGAGATTCGATGTCGCCAACGGTACCACCGATCTCGACCATGGCGACGTCAGCACCCTCGCCTCCCTTCTGGATACACTCCTTGATTTGATCGGTCACGTGAGGAATGACCTGGACCGTTCCGCCGAGGTAATCGCCGCGCCGTTCCTTGCGGATCACGTTCTCGTAGATCTGTCCCGTTGTGAAGTTGTTGTTTTTGCTGGTGGTTTCATTGACAAAACGCTCGTAGTGTCCGAGATCGAGATCGGTTTCGGCACCGTCATCAGTCACAAAAACCTCGCCATGCTGGAAAGGGCTCATGGTGCCCGGATCCACATTGATGTAGGGATCCAGCTTCATCATGGTGACCTTCAGCCCCCGGGCTTCCAGTAACGCACCAAGAGATGCCGATGCGATGCCTTTCCCGAGTGAGGAAACCACACCACCGGTGATAAAAATAAACTTTGTCATGGACTGCGGGGCCGACCCAGAGAGGTAACTTCAGACGGGAAAACAGATTAACAGAATGCAGGGGGTCGGCTCAATCGCAATCAGTCACATTCGCCCGTGCAAACCGTGAAAGGCCCGGCCTTGTCGCCGAGCTTGCAGTTCGGGTTGTCCTTGCAGTAACTCGTTGACGACGTGCGCATCATGAGATCAGTCATGGCCGCCATTGAACCAACGTACGGGGCGATCCGGATGTTCGCTTTTGGCCGAAGTTTGACCGCTTTCTCGACTTCTGCGGGAATATCACTGGCGACATGGCGCCCTGCAGAGAGGAAATACGGCAAGACCACGACCTCTTGTGCTCCCTCATCCACAGCATTGACCACGCCGTCCGGGATCAGTGGTTCTGCCAGTTCCAGAAAGGCAGCGGTCACGCTGTCATACTCGTTATCCGGCAACGCTGAAAGGCGCTGGGCAAGCGCCCTGACTTCATCATTGGAGGCTTCACGGCGGCTGCCATGAGCAACGACTAGCAGTGCTTTTTTCATTGTTTATCCTTCGAGGCTTTTCGAGACAATTTCAAGAACATCTTTTGACAGCCCGTCTGTATGACGGATGCGTTCCAGCTGTGCGCGCAAGAGATCACGCCGGCTCTCATCATAGCGGCGCCAGCGACTCATCGTACGTACGAGGCGCGAAGCAATCTGCGGGTTTCGGCTATTGAGCTCGAGCACAACATCGGCAAGCAGCTGGTATCCGGAGCCGTCAGGGGCATGGAAACGGGCCGGATTGCCAGTGACGAAAGCCCCGATCAGCGCGCGAACGCGGTTCGGGTTCTTCAGTGTGAATCCCTCGTGCTGCATGAGCATACGGATACGCGGAACCAGGTTCGGCTGCCTGGAGGTCGCCTGAATCGAGAACCATTTATCCATCACCAGGGGCAGCCGCTTCCAGCGTCTCTCGAAATCAGCGAGCAGTTCGCCGGCCGATGGCATCTGCGCATGGACGCAGAACGACAGGGCTGCACTGACGTCTGTCATGTTTTGCTGTGCTTCGTATTGTTGTCGTACCAGCGACTCAACCTCTGCATCCCCCTCAAGCATCGACAGGTAGCCCAGGGCAGTGTTTTTGAGGGCACGCTGCGCCATGGCCTCGTGGTCATGACGGAAGATGCCGGTATCGCTGTTGGCCTCGTAGACACTGAAGAATTCCTGCCTGAGTTCCTGCGTAATGCGGCGCATGAGACCGGTTCGGGCGGCATGGATGGCATCCACATCGATGACTTCCATCTGGTCGCCAATGTAACTCTCTGACGGCAGTGTCAGTACCTCCGCCAGCAGCTCTTTATCATCATTGCCGTCAATGAGTGTTTTACGCATGGAAGCGAGATACCCTTCCGGTAGCCTGGCATCAGGATCGTCAGCCAGCTGCTGCAGTACATTCAGGTGCAGCAGCTGGCCTGCATCCCAGCGTGCAAAGCCATCGCTGTCATGCGCGAGTAGAAACATGAGCTCGTCGGCAGAGTAATTGTGAGAGAGCTTTACGGGCGCGGAGAAATTCCGCAGCAGCGACAAGACCGGTCGACCGGGGAGATCCGTCAAGCGAAAGCTCTCCTGCTCCTCCCGGATTTCGAGAACCCGTGTTTGCGGACCGGGCGCATCTTCACCAGCGAGTGTTACGGGCAGATCCTCCCCATGCTCGTCAATGAGGCCGATCGCCAACGGAATGTGATACGGCTTTTTTTCCGGTTGCCCCGGTG